>QCUF01000026.1 GCA_003210825.1 Prochlorococcus sp. AG-676-P15-1
TTTTTTCTGACTAAGATCTATAATATTTAGAGAATTTATATAGCTGATAAAAATTAAATGAGTAGTAAGTTAAATAATTCTAATCCAACTGGAAAACTTGATTATGAGGAGATTCTTGAGGAGGAAATAATTAATTCATATGAAAATAAGTTTGAAGCTAGTTCTGATATCAATAATAAAAACAAAAGATTTTACAGACTTAAAAGAACGCCTCTTGAAGTAATAAATAGATTATTTTTCTTTTTCTTTGTGGGAAGTTTTATATTCTCATTCTTTTTAGCTTATTCAGAAAATAAAGTCTGGTTCATTATTTATTTAATTAGTGCATTCTCATGTATTTTTTATACTCCAAATAGAAAAGCCCTTAAGGAATTAATAGCAGCCTGGCCTAACATTGAAGATCTTATTAAAGGAAGAAGCTTGTGGAGGAAGGATAGGTAAATAATGAATCCAATTAATTCTTTTAAAAAGTGGTTATTAAATATTCTTGTTCCTTATATTGAGGGATCTAAAAAGAAAAAGGAGAAAAAATAATAATGAATGCGGTTGGTTTAGGAATAATAATTGAACTTTTTTTGTTAATTGGAGTTGTGTTTTGGATAAGAAATTTGAAAACTAATCAGAGTAGACAACCCTCCTTATCAAAAAAGATTATAAAAAACCTAAAGTTTTAAAAATTTTTAAATAATAATTTGTTTCAGAAAGATCAATTGGTTCAAGAAAATTAGTTTTCTTTTTGCTCTCACTTTGCATAAAAAATCAGTTAGAACATTGGAATAGTTTTTAATAAGATGACTTTTACAGTACAAGGCCTTGCTCCTATAACAAACCCATTAAATAGTGTTTTAGTTGAAAAGAAACTAATAAATGTTGATCAAAAATATATTCAACTCGTTTCTTTAGCTGAGGGTTTACCTAGAACTGAAGTCCTAGAAAGTGGTAAAAATTACTGGAGAGGTGTTTGCAGAAGTGCCATATTCAGATTTCCAGATGATCTTGAGATTTTAAAACTAGATGCAAGGAGTTATGTTGATAGGTCCAAAGGGATAATTCAAATAAGATCAGCGGCAAGATTAGGTCAATCAGACTTAGGTGTTAATTTAAGAAGAGTAGAATATTTATTTAATCAATTAGAGAAATTTTAATTAGGTAATTAGTCTGATTTTTATTTAGTTAAGGTTCTTTTTACTTTATAGATGTGCTTTAATTCGAAAGAATATTTGAACAGCCATGGTGAAAATAATTTTAGTTGCGATTATTGTCGCATTAGTATATTCACAACCTGATCTACGTTTGACTGTAGCCGATTGGTTGAGATCAGCTTCTGATTTTTTAATTGAGTCAGTAAAAGTAAAACAATAAAAAATTGTTTTGAGAGATTTAAATTACCCCTGAAACAGAAAGCATTTGTTTAATGCATAAAGCGACAAAAATAAATATTAATATCCGACTAAATATGTATTTCACAAAAAAAAAAATTCTTTTAGATACATAATAGAAAAATATTTTGAAATTTTTGAATAGTTAACGATAATAAGAGATATGAAGCTTAGATTATTTGAGTTCTATTTTATTAAAGACTACTTAAGGCCTTGGTTTGGTCTTATTTATTCTTTATTCTTTCTGTTTTTTTTAGGTGCTATTGGGTATCGAATTACAGAGGGCTGGGATTGGGGTGATTGCTTATGGATGGTTCTGATCACAATAACCACTATTGGTTTTGGAGAAGTTCAAACTTTAAGTCCTGAAGGAAGAATTATCACTGTTCTAATAATTGTTGGTGGATTAATTTTTATTCAATTTACCTTTCAAAAAGCTGTTAGATTATTTGAATCCGGCTATTTTCAAAGAGTAAATGAATTACGCTTTAAAAGACTTCTAAGAAAAATGGAAAATCATGTAATTTTGTGCGGATATGGGAGGGTAGGTCAGGAAATATCTAATCAAATAAAAACACAAAATATTCCAATTATTGTTGTAGAAAGCGATGAAGATAGAAAAAAGATTGCTGAAGATAATGGTTTAGAAGTACTTTGTGCCGATGCAACACTTGATGAAACTTTAAAGTTAGCTGGATTAGATAAATGTAAAAGTTTGGTTGTTACTTTGCCTAATGATGCTGCTAATTTATATGTTGTTTTAAGTGCTAAAGGGATAAGAAGTTCAATAAGAGTAATTGCTAGAGCTGGAACGGAAGAAGCAGCCAGTAAATTGAGATTAGCTGGAGCAAGTATTGTTGTTAGTCCTTATATAGCCGCTGGAAGAGCTATGGCATCAATGGCTTTAAGACCAATAGCGATTGACTTCTTAGATTTATTGGCGGGAAGTGAATGTGAAATTGAAGAATTTGAATTAAGTAATGATATTAGCCTTTTTGAAACTGCAGAAAAGATAACTCTTTTAGAGCTTGGAATAGGTAAAAAGAGTGGAGCAAAAATATTGGCAATAAAAGAAGATGAAAAGTTAATAACTAATCCTGGAGGAGATTTTTTACTTCAGCCAGGTCAGGTATTAATCGCTTTTGGAAGTAAGGAACAACTAACTACCCTTAATAGACTTTTAGGAAATCTTGTAGTTTCAGTTGAGCTCTTGAAATAGATATATCAAAATAATTTGATGTAATTATCTTTCAATTTTTAAATTACTTTAAGTCTTTAAATTATCTTAATATTATACAAACGTAGTTCTCATCAAGTAATGGGCCTTTTCAAAAAAGCTTTCATTTTTTCTGCTGCTATTTCATTAGTTTTCTCTCCAGCAGCGATTGCTTCAAAAAGATTGAGTGGAGCTGGTGCATCATTTCCATCGAAAATTTATACTAGGTGGTTTTTTGACTTAGCTAAATCTGGAGGCCCTAGAGTTAATTATCAAGCAGTAGGTTCTGGATCTGGAAGAAAAGCTTTCATAGATGAAACTGTAAATTTTGGTGCATCAGATGATCCTATGAAAGATTCTGATATAGAGAAAGTTAAAAGAGGACTCGTACAAATACCGATGGTTGGTGGCACAATTGCGTTTGGATATAACTATGATTGCGATTTGAAATTAACTCAAGAGCAGGCTGTTCAAGTAGCAATGGGAATGATAAAAAATTGGAAGGAAATAGGATGTAAGTCAGGTAAATTAACTTGGGCACATCGTTCTGATGGCTCAGGCACGACTAAAGCTTTTACAAATTCTATGGAGGCTTTCTCCAAAACTTGGAATTTAGGTACTGGTAAATCTGTTAAATGGCCTTCGGGAGTTGGAGCAAAAGGCAATTCTGGTGTTGCAGGTGTTATTCAAAACACTCCAGGCGCAATTGGTTATGTAAACCAGTCATACATTAAAGGTAATGTTAAGGCTGCTGCACTTCAAAATCTTTCTGGTGAATTCGTTACCCCCAAAACTGAATCAGGCGCAATAGCTTTAAATGGAATAAATCTTGATAAGAACTTGGCCGGTAAAAATCCAAACCCCACTGCTAAAGGAGCTTATCCAATAGCAACCTTAACTTGGATACTTGCTTATGAAAAAGGTAATGGCAGGAATACTAAGGCAATTCAAGATACATTCTATAAATTACTCAGCGATGAATACCAAGATAAAGCTCCTGCCTTAGGTTTCGTTCCCTTGAAAGGAGAAATTTTAAGAAAATCAATTGAGGCTGTTGGAAGAATAGGTAGATAAATTTTTGAATAGATTTCAAATTATCATGACTTTCATATTCCTTTAACCACTCTTAAAGTCTTTTCAACCATTTAGTAGTAGATTTATAAAGATATTCTTTTTTTAATGGAAGAGAAATTAGCTCTTTTCAAGAATCGAAAAAGATTCGGAATTGAAAAAAATATAGATATTATTTTTAAGAATACTGCTTTAGTCTTGTCTAGTTTTGTAGCGATAATACTTTTAGGAATTGTTTTAGTAGTCTTTTTTCAGTCATTTGAATCATTCTCAAGGTATGGTCTAAAGTTTCTTGTGACCTCCGAATGGAATCCAGTAAAAGATGAATATGGAGCATTTACTGCAATCTATGGAACATTAATAACCTCTTTTCTTTCATTATTGATAACTATTCCATTGGGGGTAGGAACAGCAATATTTATTACTGAAGATTTTGTTCCTAAAGTCTTTAGAGAAATAATCGGATCTTTTGTTGAACTTCTAGCTGCTATACCTTCAGTCGTATTGGGATTATGGGCAATATTTGTAATGGAACCTTTTTTTAGAGCCTCTTTTGTCTTTTTACATAATTTCTTTGGCTGGGTTCCTTTATTTAGTACAGAACCTACTGGCAGGAATTCCTTGCTGGCGATATTGATTTTAGTTGTAATGCTTTTACCAATCGTTACTTCTATTGCTAGAGATTCGCTTAATCAAGTCCCTAAAAAACTTAGAAATGCTTCTTATGGCATTGGAGCTAGTAGGTGGAAAACAATTTTTTCAGTAATTTTGCCAGCTGCATTATCAGGAATTATGGCTGGAGTTTTATTAGCTTTAGGTAGGGCCATGGGAGAAACTATGGCTGTCACAATGATTATCGGAAACTCTAATGCTTTTAGTTGGTCTTTATTATCTCCTGGATATACTATTTCCTCCATGCTCGCAAATCAATTTGGAGAAGCTGATGGAAGTCAAGTTTCCTCATTGTTTTATGCAGCATTTGTTCTGATGATTTTGTCTTTGGTGGTAAATATCTTTGCTCAATGGCTAGTTAAGAAATTTAGTCTCAAATATTAGACATTATGAATTCACTTTTTTACCAGAAAAATTCATCTCGAAATATAGGAGATAAAGTTTTTACCTCTTTATCTTTAATTTGTGTAGTTATAGCGATACTTCCTTTGATATTTTTGGTAACTTATATTCTAATCAAAGGTGGAGCTCAGATAACTCCTGAGCTATTTACTTTAGAGCCCAACCCTCCTGGAGATGATTTAGATGCGGGTGGAATTAACCCTGCTTTGATCGGGACTTTAATAATCACTACCATTGCTTCAATTATTGCAATACCAGTAGGTGTTGGTGGTGGTATATATTTAGCTGAATATTCAAAAGGAGGACCTTTTTCAAGGTTTATAAGATTTGGTGTTAATGTTTTGGCTGGTGTTCCTTCAATAATTGCAGGTGTATTTATATATGCCTTAATCGTTTCAACTAAAATTTTATTTGGAAGTATGTACAGTGGCTTAGCTGGAGGGATGGCACTCTCAATATTGATGTTGCCGACTGTGATAAAAACCACTGATGAGGGTTTAAAGTTAGTACCAAACGAATTAAGGTATGCCTCTCTTGGAGTTGGAGCGAGTATGTATACAACAATATTAAAAATAACCTTACCTTCTGCCTTTCGCTCTATAGCTACTGGTGTAGTCCTTGGGATAGCTAGGGCTGCGGGAGAAACAGCTCCATTAATTTTTACAGCTTTATTCTCTTACTACTACATAACTGGATTTGGTGATTTGTTTTATGAAATGGGATCTCTTGCAGTTTTAATTTATAACTTTGCTCTCGAACCATATGATGCTCAAAATAAACTTGCTTGGGCGGCATCTTTCATACTTGTTTTGTCTATTCTTTCAGTAAATATATTTTCAAGGATTTTAGCCGCATTTACAGAAAAGACTAAGAGGGTATGAAATGATTAAAAATACTAAAAAGGCGCAAAAGAATAATATTTTATCTCTTGAAGATGTTTCTATTAGCTATGGAAAATTTGAAGCTGTAAAAAATATTTTTTGTAATTTCAAGAAAGGAGATATAACTTCTCTGATTGGACCTTCTGGTTGCGGTAAATCGACTGTTTTAAGATCTTTAAATAGGATGAATGATTTGATTCCTAATTGTTCTTTAAAAGGTACGGTTCTTTTTGATGGGACGAATATTTATGATAAAAGAGTAGATCCTGTAGAAGTTAGAAGAAGAATCGGGATGGTTTTTCAGCAACCTAATCCTTTTCCTAAATCTATTTACGAGAATATTGCATTTGGAGCAAGAATTAATGGATATGTTGGGGATATGGACGATTTAGTGGAACTTTCGCTTAAAAAGGCTGCTTTATGGAGTGAATGTAAGGATAAATTAAATGATAGTGGTTATTCCTTATCCGGAGGGCAACAACAAAGACTATGTATAGCGAGAACAATAGCAATTGAACCTGAAATAATACTTATGGACGAGCCATGCTCAGCATTAGATCCTATTTCAACTTTAAAAATAGAAGAAACAATGCACGAACTTAAGAAGAATTACACAATTATAATAGTTACTCACAATATGCAGCAGGCTCTAAGAGTTAGTGATATGACTGCATTCTTTAATGCAATTGAATATGAAGATGGTGATGGAGGTAAGGTCGGATATCTCGCGGAATTCAATTCTACAAAGAAGATTTTTAGTTCTCCTAAGGAAAAAACTACTCAAGAATATATCTCAGGGAAATTCGGATAACTTTTATTTCTTACCTATAAAAGAAGAATTTAAACTATTTGAGAGAATAAGGACTAGACAAATAGTATAAATACCTATATAGTTATTCCAAATTATCAAAGCTTAATTTGAAAAACTTTCCTTATCTTCCTTTTTTAATCTTTGCAGGTGCATTAATAACAACAGCTACTATAGGCTTACCAGTATTCACATCATAAATTTAGAACTCTTTTTTAAACTCTGATCTTATTGTGATTATGAAAAAAGAAGTTTTAACTGCAAGTCCTCATATAACATCAATAAATAGAGATTTATTTGACTTTACAAAAAATAGAGTGAAGATAGGTTTATGTGTGAGTGAAAATTTGTTTTAAAACCATCATTTCAACTGATGTATTTCTAACTAATTAATTATGAATAAAACTCAAGAACAATTGGAAAAACTAAGAGAAGTCGCTGAGGCTTCTCTAACAAAGACAGAAGAACTGCATAAAGTTTTAGCTCAAATAGAAGCTCTTATGTCTAGAGAAGAGATGCAAAAAGTATACAAAAAAAATAAATAGAGGATATAGGATAAATATTTAAATTGTACTTTTTATTACATCTGTACAATATAAAATTAGTTATTAATTAAATAACAGAACCCGTTCCAAAGTTTCTGTCAGGTCTCGAGGTCTTACCTTCTTTAAGTAAAAGACCTCTTTTTATTTGAAATTACCTAAGAATAAACTTTTACTAAATATTTAGGAATTAATTTATAACCTTACTTACTTCTTTCTTGCAAACATTTACATCGAAGGATTTAGTGGCAATAATTTCTAATCCTGTTTTCTCAGTTACTTTTACAGTCGCATTGCATTCATCTTGCTTAAGAGCCATATAGCTAGGTTTTTTATTATTTAGTTCTAACTCAGTTTCTGCTTTAATATCAATATCTTTATTATATTGCTCCATTACTAATGTAAGGGCTTCAATCTCTACTGAAAAGTTTTCATTAGCATTTAGTCCCAAGGGCACTAACAGAACTTGAAATATAAGAATAGTTATTAATTTTTTCATTATTAAAAGTTAAGTTTATTTTTTTTATAACGTAATTATTAAGTTAAGGAAAGGGTAAAAATTTTTATATTCTTTTCTTGAGAGATTATTTTTATCATTTACTATTAAAGTATGCATATTAAATCTAATAAATGAGAAATAATATTGAGATTTATATGTATAAATTAGTACGCTCAAACGAGGAATTTAATTATTAAAAATTTTCTTATTTATGTAGAAATCAAATTGCAATAATTTCTTTTTCAGAAATAATTGCCCATTTTCTAAATGCATTCTTACAAGGATATCCTCCAGTGAGATCTCCAAATGCTGGAAGATATAATGTATTATTTTTTTCATCCATTGCAAAACATTTAAAGGATAATTTATCTTTTGAATTTTTTAAAGATATTTTTGGATGATAGTGTCCGCAAATATTTAAAATGTTATTTTCAAATTTTCCTATTGGTTCGTGACTAAATATAAAATTACTAGATCTTTTATATTCAAGTAAGCTTATATTTTTGACTTTGCAACCGATATCATGATTGCCAACTATTAGTTCAATTTTAATATTTAATGACTCTGAAAGATTTTCAACTTTACTTTTTAAAGATTCACTTATTGAATATTTACTATGAAATAAATCTCCTAAAATGATTAATTTATAAGGTTTATAGTTTTCTACAATTTTTTTTATGCTTAATAAATTTTGTTCATCTGAATTATTTGTTAGAGGAATCCCATTCTGCTGAAAATATTCTGCCTTACCGAGATGAACGTCACATATTAATAGTTCATTTGTTTGAGGCAAAAGTAATGCTTTTGAAGGGAGCATTTCTAATGACGAATTCCCCCAACTTATTGAAAAAGACTTTTTTTGCATTTAACTATTATATTTTTTTATAAGTTTTTCTACTCTTTTTTCTATAGATTCATTGCTTAATGTATTTTTAAGTCTTTCAACTAGTAAAGGAAAAGCAAATGGACTTGGAGTTTTAGTCTCGTTTAATATTATTTCTAAATTAGATAACCTATCTAGAGAATTAGTAATTCGTTTTTTTTCTAATTGGTACTCTTTTACTTCTTCATGTGCCTGTTTTATAAGTAGATGGTCTTCTTCATATCTAGTAAAAACATCATAAAAAAGACTGGAACTTATTTGTAGTTGAGATGAACTTTTTGTTTTGGTGGGATTATTTTGGTTCACTAATCCACTAATTTGAGCAATGTTTTTAAATCTTCTTTTTGTTAATTCTGAAAAATTTATAGCATTTTCTAAATCTTCTTCCAAATTTTTATTTTCTATAAAATATGAAAATTCTTTTTCAATAATTGAAAAGTCATAATTTTCTGCAGTAGTTAAGCTAAATCCAAAATCATTTACAGAAATACTAAATGTAGATTGCTTTTTATTGGCAAATCTTAATGCCCAAAGAAAGGCAATTCCTTCATTAACAAATTTTCCATCAAGCGTAAAAACAAAAAGACTTGTTAATTCTTTAGCTTTATAGATTTCAATAAGTAGTTGATTCCTTTTAGGAATATCTGAAAGATCTTTCTGTTTTTTTAAAATTGGAAGTAATGAGTTTAATTCTTTATTAATATATTGATCATCATTTTCTAATTTATTGCAAATATCTATTTCGCTTCTTAAATTATCACTTAAAAGATCAGAGATAGCCATTTGACCTCCCACCCATGCTGGAATTAAAGAACTTTTTTTGGAAGATTTTTTTACATATAAAGTCATATCTCTAATTTTTATAAACTGGAGCATTTTGCCCGCAAAGTAAAAAGTATCACCTAATTTTAATTTACTAGCAAAGTTTTCTTCTAAATTGCCTAATGATTTTCCTTTTAAATATTTTACATTTATAAATTTATCGCTTGTTATTGTTCCAATATTAAATTTATGCATCCTTATTAAAGATTTATCTTTTACAAAATAGTTGAAGTTATGTTCATCCCCTTTTAATTTTTCTCTTTCTATCTTTTTATATTTTGGATAAGCTTTCAAACACTTTCCTCCATACTCCAAAAAATCAATACACCAATCCCAATCTTGATCATTTAGATTTCTGTAACTCCAACAATCTTTAATTCTTTCTTTTTCAGTAGTGGGATTAAAACCTGGTCCACAAGCCAAACTAACGAGATGTTGAAGAAGTACATCAAAAGATAATTCAGGAAGCTTAATTTTTTCAGATACCCCACTTTTTATTATTCTTCTCATAGCACTAATTTCGAGTAATTCTAATGAGTTAGTGGGCATAAAAATTATTTTTGACTTTCCTCCAGGTCTATGAGCACTTCTCCCTGCCCTTTGAATAAGTCGAGCTAAGTTTTTAGCACTTCCTATTTGTACAATTTGATCAACAGGTTGAAAGTCAATCCCTAAATCTAACGAGCTTGTACAAACAACCCATTTTATAGATCCGTTTTTAACCCCATCCTCAACTATCTTTCTCTCATCTTTATCCAATGAACCATGATGTAAAGAAATCTTATCTTCCATTTCTGGTAGACAGAATCTTAAGCATTGATACCATCTCTCAGACTGATTCCTAGTGTTAGTGAATAGTAGTGTACTTTTGTTTTTATCTAATACTTCGAGAAGTAAAGAATAACTCCTAATTCCTAGATGTCCACTCCATGGGAAGGTTGTTTGTTCTTCAGGTAAAACACTAAGGATTTCAATTTCTTTTTGAATATTAGTACTTATTACTGTTGGGAGTTCCCCTTTTATTCCAACAATAGCTCGTGCTGCTTCTGCAATATTACCGATAGTTGCAGACATTCCCCAAATTTGTAAATCTTTTTTATTTCCTCTCAGCCAACTTAGAGATAATTCACATTGATTACCTCTTTTACTACCCATTAACTCGTGCCACTCATCAATAATTATTGAAAATATATTACTAAATATTTTTTTAGATTCCTTATTAGATAAGAGGAGAGAAAGTGATTCTGGAGTCGTTATTAAAATATTTGGAGGTTTAAGTATTTGCTTCTTCTTTTCATATGGGCTTGTATCACCATTTCGTATTCCAACTGTTATTTCTTGATTAAAAAATTGAGCGGCTAAATATACTGCATTTTTTAAATCTCTACTTAATGCTTTTAATGGAGTTATCAGTAAAATGCTTAATCCAGTTGGTTTTGTGGAACTTTTTAATTTCGAAAGAGGTCCCATTAAAGCTGCATAAGTTTTACCGCATCCTGTAGGCACCTGAATGATTCCATTTTTCCCATTCAAATATGCTTCCCATGATTCAATTTGATATGGCAGAGGTTCCCAACCATTTTTATAAAAAAATTTTTCTATATTCTTAATTTCATTTTTATTTATAAAGCTTTCCATTATTTATTTAACATTAATTTTTCAGCGTTTTCTAAAGTATCAGCATCTTTAATGAGCTTATCTTTCCTCCATTTAGTTATTCTTGGAAATCTTACAGCAATTCCTGATTTATGACGTTTTGAAATTTGAATATTTTCGAAGGAAATTTCGAAGACCATTTCTGGTCTTACTGATCTAACAGGTCCAAATCTATCAATAGTATTTTGTCTAATCCACTTATCTAACTCTTTAATTTCAGTGTTGTTTAATCCAGAATAGGCACTAGCAAATTTGATTAATTCTCCATCTTTCCAAAGAGCAAAACTATAGTCAGTATATAAACCTGCTCTTATCCCACTCCCGCCTTTGGCATAAATGAGGACTGCATCGAGTTGCATTGGATCAACTTTATATTTCCACCAAAGACCTTTCTTTCTGCCTGGAGTGTAGATTGATTTTTTATTTTTAATAACTAATCCCTCTGTACCATTATCTCTAGAATTATTTTTAAAAGTTTCTACCTCTTCCCAATTTTTTGGATATATTAAATCACTTATTTTAAAAATATTAGATAATTCTTCTTTACTTTCATTTAACCAATTATATAAATGTTTTTCTAAACTGTTTCTTCTAATTTCTAAATTTGAGTTTCTTTGATCTTCTCCATTTATTTCTAAAATATCATAGGCAATAAATATAATAGGTAAATTTTTTTGAATTGATCTTGATGGCGCCTTTCTATTAATTCTTTTTTGAAGCAAAGAGAAATTAAGAGGAAGACTCTGCTTAAAATCCCAGACTAATAATTCACCATCTATTACAAAGTCATCTTTGATAGATGAGATTTTTTCTACTAATTCAGGGAAAGATTTATTTACTAAATCCTGACCTCTTGTCCATATTGAAACTTTTCCTGACCTTTTTATTAATTGAATTCTGATTCCATCCCATTTCCATTCAAACTGAAAATCGTTAGTTGATTTATCTATAATTTTCTTTTCAAAAGTATTAGCTAGAAGAAAGGGGTAAGGTTTGTAATTTAACTCTGAAGGATTTATTTTTTTATCTATTAATAATTTATATGATTCTTCAGAGGGAATAAAATCGCCCATTAATCTATGAGAAATTATTGCTTCATCTATATTTATTAGCTTGGCTATAGATTTTGTTATCAATCCTATAGAGACTCCAACTCTAAAAGTACCAGTTAAGATTTTATTTATAACTAGAAGATTTTCTTTTGGAATAGTTGCCCAAATTTCTTTTATTCTTAACTTCTTATCATCTTCTTTAAGAATGGATAACTCTGGAAAAGATTTATTTAATAATTCATGCAGAGAACCATCTTGATATTTTGTATTTTTTTCTGTGATCACATTCCTTAATAATAGGGATATAACTTCTGCAGAATCTCCAACTTTTAAATAACAAGAATCAATTAACCATAAAGGGTATTCATAAATTTCTGAAAATAAACTTTTAAGGGATCGTCCACTTATAAATCGCTTATTGTTTTTTCCTGTAAGTAAAAATATTGTCCATGAGTTTTCTAAAGCCTCATTTGAAGAAAAATAGTTTTGTAAAATTCCAATCTTTTTATTTGTGCTATTACAAGAGTCTAAATTTATAAATAATTCTGAAAACTTTTTTAGGCTCATTTTTTAAATTCAAATTCAAGAACATTTATCAAATTTTTTTCTTTTAAATATTTATTTAAAGCTTCACTATCTCCATGATGAAAAAAAACATTTTTAGCTTTAGATTCTTTTATTGTCTTCAAAATAGCTACCCAATCAGCATGGTCTGAGATAGAAAAACCTTTATCATACCCTGACCTCTTTCTGAGTGCTCTAATTGACATCCAGCCACTTGCAAATCCAGTTTGAATGTCTTTAAAATTTTTTAGAGAAGAACTTTTATTTAAAGCAGGTGGAAGTATTATTAGACTTCCTTTAAGATCCGAATTATTTTTAGTTTGTTCTAATTTCGTTGTTTCAATAATTTCAATACCTAATTTTTTATAACAGTTATT
>QCUF01000027.1 GCA_003210825.1 Prochlorococcus sp. AG-676-P15-1
TAAATTAAAATAGAAATTATTTATTCCAATAAAGATAAATATTAAATTGATTCCTTGATTCAACAACGTTTATGAAAATCTTAATGTTTTTGTACTAAAAGGGCCTTACAAACGACTAATGTCAAAATATGTACAGGATAAATACCTTACTTGCCACAAAAAAATAAGTCAGCCATAAATTTTCCTTGGGATTATCAATTTGGAGATGATAATTTTCAAAAAGAGCCTTGGATTCTAAATAAAGGGAAGCAATATGTAACTATTGAAAGAAACTTAGATAATAAAGGTTTTTTTTATCTACAAAAAAACAAAGAGAGACGTCTATCTCTAAACAATTTACAAATTAAATCTACATTTAACAAATTGATTAAATTTGGTTATAAGCTACAAAAATAAATTCTCGTAAGTTACTATTTCTGATGGGAAGATAGAATTACATTTATCTTTAATATCAAATGCTATTTATAATTAATGAAAGACAATTATCACAGAGGTAATTTAGAGAACAAAATAAGTAAATTTTTTGTTTTGGATTTTTCTTTTTAGCAGTTACAATTATCTTTACTCGTAGCATGATTTAATTTATAAGTAAGTGAGTGGTAATCTATAAAAATAAACTTAGATTAACTAATTACTTTGTTTATATACTCTTCGAAAATAAGCAATAAATACAACTTTAGGTAAAATTGAGACTTAACTTGCCACTTAAATACTCCTTTGCTAATAATATAGAGCGGACTAAAGTCTAAATCTCCACGAGGATTTAGTCCGCTTTCAAAACATAAATCTATAGATCAATTTTAAATTGATTAGTTAATTAACAATTTATAGTGCATTCACATTTCATGAAATTTAATCTATTTACTGAATACCGTTAAATAAATAATTAGTAAAACATTTTTAGAATATATTTGTAAAATTCATTACAAGAAAAATATGAGCAATTAATTGAAGTTAAATCATTTATATAGTTACAAATGGTTTGATGTAAATATTGATCCAAATGACTTACTTTATTGTTTAATGAGTATAAATTTACTAACTATCTTTATTAATGAAGTTATTATAATTTCAAAATAATGTCCAATTATTGTTTTTTCAATTAATAATTTTTATTATAAATCTAAACCTAAAATATTTTATTATTTAAATTATGTCTTATCTAGTCGCACTTGTAAGTTGAAAATAACCATTTTTGTTCAAAGAATATTTGTCAAACCAGAGGTTTAATAAGTTATCAATTCCAATCCCTTTCAAAATCTTTTTATTCAAAATTTTGTAGTCTGATAAGGCTAGTAATAAATAAGGGAAAATCATATCAGAAACCTCTGGTGGTAACTTCTTTAAAGGAACACAATGGCCTTTTTCCCAAACTATTGACATATCTTGAGTAAACAAAGAGCTCCAATAATTAAAATTACAAAATAATTTATCTGGAGGTAAAAGGTTAAGCTTTAATTCCTTAGTATAAGAATTCATGGTAAAAGTTAAAGGAAAGGGAACTGAAAAAACTGAATAAATTTTCTATACACAAAAAATAGATACCCTAGAAAGACCTTAATTCAAAGATTCTACTTTCAAATAGTACCTTACTGTACTGAACAGTGCAACACTTTTTTTCTTAATTCTTTTTTTTCATTTTTTCTTGAAATTGAAGGAACATTAAAAATTTTGCGTAAATTTCCTTATCAATAAATTCATCTTCCACCTTTTTAATTGGCTGATTATCAGTATTTCTCAAGTTGTTATATTCATTAGAGAGAATTTTGTCATCATCTTGTATCTTTGCAAAATTTTCATAATTAAATTCAAATTTTTCTTCATAATTTAAAACTTCACCAGTTTTCATATTGAAGATCCCTCTTTTAGATAAAGCTTCCTCAACTAAAATATTAATTATTTTAGAAATACTTAAATTGCTTTCAAAACTAAATTTATATATTAGATCCAATACAACGCTTCTAGGGATAAAACCAACTCTTCTCTTCTTTGTAGGCATATAAAAGTTCAGCACTTGACTATATTAAGTGTTGCACTATATTTAAAACAAGTCAATAATTTTTCTTGTGATTATACCTTTCACTCTTTTGTTCGGTGCCCTTGGATATCTTTATTACAAGTCTAAAGATGAAGTGTCTTTAGTTGAAGTAGAGAAATTAGACTCTTCAAATGATCAATTAGATCAAGATGATTTATATGAGGACTTAGAAGACCTATTTATATAATTAAACAACATATAAAATAAGTTTTTTATTTACCGAAACCCATATAATAGGAATGCAAGCTTAGTAATAATAGGATTGAAGAACCAAAATACCATACAAGAAACCAGGTTACAAATGCTCCTCCACTAGATTTCTTCTTTTTAAATTTATCTAATATGTTTGGAAAATAAAAATTAGTATTTCTAGAGAACCTTAAGGACTTCATAATTAATTTATTTTATTTAAATCAAACATAAAAATATATTCATGCAAGTGAAATTTCTAATTTACTCATTAATTTCATATAATTAATAAACATAATGAAAAAAGATAAAATTCTTGCAACAAACAATTTCGTTTCAAAACCGAACGCATAAATAAATTAAAGAGTAACTACTATTGTTATTAACTAGTTCATGCAGTTATGACTGTACATCAAGATTACGAAATAAAGATCAACATAAATGAGTTGATTGAAAAAAGAATTCCCTGTTGTGATTTATTACATCCCGATCATTGCCTAACTGAACAACAAGTTTCAGAAATTGCTCATGACATTCGCATGGATTTAAACCTTCATGATTTATATAAGCAAGTCGATCAACATATCATGAGTTATGTTAATGCTGCAGGTATAGATAACAAAGAACATTGGGTAGAACCACATCTTCCTGATTTAGACAGAGACGCTAAAGAAGAAGTTGGAATAGAGTTTGATTAAATTCATTAACTAAGTGAAAGTATTTTTAATTTATTAAATGACTATATCAATTAGAAGTTTGAATTAATCTAATAGAGATATTTTTTTTCTAAATCATCAATTAATTTATAAATACTTTCAGCACTTCTCTTCTTACTTTTAAATAAAACTCTAACAATTAAGAATGCTATTATTAACGATAAAAAAGATACCGTAAAAAGAGTTGGCCAATTATAAGACATACAAGCATTATCTCTAATTATAATTTATTTAAATTATATGAGTTTTTAAATAGGTACTTTATACAAAAAAATCAAATTAAATTTGTCAATTATTAATAAATAAAATCTCAAAGCCTTAAAAATATTTCCAATAGTGATTTATAAACTATTATTAATCAAAAACACTGTTAATAGAATAAAAATGATAGAAACTTTTGCTTTAACATTATCTGAAATTGGCATAGGAAAATTAGAAATAATTGTAATCGGAATAGTGTCTTTATTATTTCCAACATTATTCATAATTGCCTCTAGAAATCTTGATGCAAAGGATGTTTTTGATTGGATGATGGAGAAGCCAAATGATTGGATTGGAAGGAAATAAATTTTTATTAATCAAAAATTTAAAAATTTAATATTTGAATGTCAATTTGTCTAATTCATATTCAGGGAAATCGAATATTTGGCAATTATTCTCAAGACTTAGAAGTATATTTTTATTAAGAAGTTCATAGTCAATATTTTTATTTAATTTATTTTTTGAAAATTCTTTATTAGTCTCTCCAATTGAAAATTTTAGAGCACCATCCCTGGAAATACCAAATTTAGTTGAGTTGCAATAAGTATTTGCAAACTTCCTCGAAATCTTTAAAGTATATTTTTCAAGAGTCTTTGATGAATAATCAAGAGGATAAGCAGGAGTCTCGAATGTCAGAAGTAGAAAAGATAATAAAATATTAAAAATATTTTTAATCATTGGAAAATCAAAATTTTAATTTACTATAAAGATATTCAATAAACAATCGTATTCAAGAATAATTGAAAAGTCAGGGTTAAAGAATCTTTTAGATTCAATTAGAATAAAATAGAAATTTTTACATTGGTAAAATTACTATTTATCTATAATTTAATAAGAAAATATTCTTAAATAGAACAAAATATACCTTATAACCGATTAAAAGTTACTTCATCTTGTTAGGTGATCCGAGTTTAATTTTTATTCACACAATATTGCTACAAATGATAGAGAATTTTTCTTTTATTAAAAATTGATTATTCACTTGAGTTATAGTTCCGAAAGATAACAGGTCAATTAAAAAAAGATATTAGTTTATGGAAAATAAGCAAATTAATTTTTTTAAAGCTAAGGACATTAATACCGTTTTAAAACCTTTTAAAAAAGGAACAGTAGTTAATATCCATAATTTGGAGGTGCGAGAAGAACAAAAAGAATTAAAACTAGGTTTATATGGTTGGTATGCAATTTGTCCTTCAAAGGAGCTTCAAAAAAATAAGATTCATTATTTCTCAATGTTTGATGAACCTCTTCTTCTTTTTAGAGAAAAAAACAATAATGTTAGATGTATCAAAAATATTTGTCCTCATAGAGGTGCCTCTTTTTATGGAGGTTCGATCTCTAATGGTGAATTAACATGCCCATACCATGGCGCAAGATTCAGTTCTGAAGGTAATTGTCAGAATATAGATAAGATAACTTGTAGCCATATTGTTGATAATAATTATGATAATTATGCAAAGAGAATTCACTTATCTCAATTCAAAGCAGTAGAGAAAGATGGTTATATTTTTATTTATTTTACTGACAAACCAAAGACCGATTTAAATAATTTTAACGATGATTCATTAATTAATAATTATGAATTAAATTTTAATGGATTTTCTGTAAAAGAAACCGTATCGGAAGAAGTTTTAGTTGATTTTAAATGTGATTGGTCAAGAATTATCGAAAATCATTTGGATATTCTTCATATCTTTTGGGTTCATGGAGATACAATCCCAGATAAAGATGTAAATAAAAATGTACTCGTTAGTTTTAATCAAAAAATAAATATCAACCCTAAATATATTGAAAGTATATATTTCTATAAAAATAATCCAACAAAAGAATTTATAAGAATAAAGTATATTCCACCAGGAAGGATACTAATCTATAAAGGTGATCCTTCTATTTCTCGATATGTACAAGTTCTTGATCACATTCCCTTAGGTGATAATAAAGCGAGAGTAATTGTTAGACATTATAGGAAATTCCTTAAAAACAAATTACTTAATAACCTTATACTATTTAAAGAAATTCAAAAAAAGATTTTTTACAAAATCTTTGATGAGGATTATATGATTCTTAAAACCCAAACTTATAATCAAAAATTAGGTTTAATAAATGATGACGAGATAAAATTACTAGGCGAAGATAGAATAATAAATTATTTCTGGAAATGGTACAAAAAATCTGAAGAAAAGGATAAACCTTGGAGACACATAAACAAAAATAAGGATCTAAATGTTTATGACGAAATAATTTTTAAATATCCTCCTGAAATTAAGAAATTGGAAGTAATTAATAACATAAACATAATAAGAAAAACATTTATAAGATATGCAGCACCACTTTTGTTTTTGTTGCTCTTAATATAAGTTAAATGAAGAAAGTTAATCGACCCGCATGGCTTAATTGGCTTTATCTATTAATATTTGTTCTTAGCTCAATACAGTTATTCATATTCTGGAGTACCAAATTTTAGTGACTAATGAATATTGGCTAGAAGCAAAAAATATTAGTTGCTTTAAAAATGAATATGAGGTGGTTAAGAATTTAAATTTAAAACTAAAGTACAGTGACAATGTTATTTTGATAGGACCTAATGGTTCTGGTAAATCATCATTATTAGAATTAATAAACAGAAATATATATCCAGTTTTAAAGAAAGATACTGTTTTTAAACTATTTAATAAAGAACTTATTAATATTTGGGAAATCAGAAAAAAAATAAGTACAGTAAGTTACGATATAAGGACAAGAATAAATGCAAATATAAAGGTATTTGATTTAATTATTAGTGGTTTATATGGTAAGTATTGCAAAATCTCAAATAAAACTGAAAAGGATGTTTTATTAGCGGAAAATCTTATAAACAAGATTTTAATAACAAAGTTATCTCAAAAATATTTTTCACATTTATCTGAAGGTGAAAAACAAATTGTTTTAATTGCTAGAGCTTTAGTTAAAAATCCAGAGATATTAATTCTAGATGAGCCAATTGCTAATCTAGATTTAAAATCAAAATTTTATATAATAGATCAAATTAATGAATTAACTAAATTAAATACAAAAATAATTTGCGTAACTCATGATGTATCAATGATTACAGAAATATATAACAGGGTCATAATGATGAAAGAGAGAATAATAATTACAGATGGAACGCAAAGTGAAACTATAAATAGCAAAAATTTAAGTATTTTATTTGATATTAATATTGAGGTTATTAAACATAAAGGTAATTGGCATATTTACAGAAAACCTAAAGAACTATAAGCAATAGAATAACCAAGGCAATTAATAAATAAATAATCTTTTTCTTTTGAATGTATGAAAAAGACTTATTTTTAAATGAAGAGGAACCACATTTAAAGCAGACCATCCTACCTCCCAATGATCTGTCAGAGACAAGATCGGAACTGCCGCAATTTAAACAGATTTTATTAGAGTTCATATCTAATTCTAAAATTAATCTTTCCTATTTAAATTATATTCGAATTAATAATGTAAAGAAAAACTTCAAAATTTAAATTGATAATGAGAATCTATTGCAATAAGTAATTATTTAATCCATAATTGATATTAATTCTCATTATCAAAGTATAAATAAGATGAGTTTCGATAACTATCGAGAATATCCATCAAAAACTGTTCGAATAGTAACTGGACAGTCAGTTCTTATAGATCCCTCATCAAGGCCAAAGGGGACCTGTCTTGAAGTTGAAAGCGGTATTGCAAGGGTATATTGTCCATGTGAAGAAACAGAAGGAATGACTCTTGCTTTCTTGCAATCAGGAGATCAATTAAGGACTGATTTATTATGCAGTGAAGGTGTTTGTGTAGAAGCGTTAACTGATTTGTCCTTCCATAGTAATGTTAATATTGCAGAAAATTCTGGCTTTGATGCTGTTAATGAATGGACTCTTCAACTCTTGAGAATAAGACATCTTGGAAGTGCAGAGAAAAAACTGCAAGCTTTATTTTCAATATTAGTGAACCGTCTCGGAAGAAGATGTGGTCAATGGTGTGAATTACCTTTTAGGCTTACTCATGAAAGAATAGGAGAATTAATAGGTTCAACACGGGTAACATCTACAAGATTAATCTCAAAACTCCGTTCAACTGAGTTATTAATAACTCCAACTGGAACACAAACATTAAGTGTGGACCCATCTTTTATTGAAGACTCATCTTTATAAAGGAAATTATGTATAAATCCGAATCGATAATCAATAATTTACTAATGGAAGTTGACTCATTAAGTTACAGGATAACGAATATTCATCAAGCTTATTTCAATACTTCACATGTAGGCTTGCGAAATAGATTATTTTACGAGAATAAACATATCTCGCAAAGATTAAATGAGATATTTTCAATATCAAAAGCATTAAAAAGTAGAAATAATGAAAATATAAGTTTTTCTAGTGTATTAGTTGAGAAATGTAAAAGAACTATTGATCAAAAAAACATAGAAAAGAATTTATTTTTTCTGTAAATCGCTATCAATTAAGAGTATTGCCGAAGGCTGATTCGCTGCAAATTTAACTTTTCCTAATATATGAGCGAATTCATCCTCAGATTTTGTTTGAGCATCCACAATTGGATCTAAGAAAACACTTGTTCTTGTATCTGAAATTCTCTCTGAAATTGAATATAGCTGTTGTAATGAAGAAGTTAAATCAGCTTCCATATTGAATGAATAGGATATAATATCTTCAATCGAATCCCACGTCTGAATTGGGGCTGGTAATTCCTTCAATTTTACAGTTTGTCCACGAGCAATAAAATAATTAGCGAATTTATAGGCATGTTCCATTTCTCCTTGAGATTCACTTAGGAAATGTGAAGCAAAGCCATTTAAATCTCTTTCTTGGAACCATAAATAGATAGAAAAATATTGAACATTTGCATATCTTTCCATTGTCAGATGTTCATAAAAGTTATCCAACAATTCAAGATCCATTGGCTGAGCAATAGCTCTACCAGAAGGACCCAAATTAACTAGTTTTTTCGTTTGTAAATTATCCATAGTCATTTTCAAACATAATACATATATGAATAATACAACATTTTGTATAAATTGGTAACTTAAAAATAAATAAAAATATATGAGTGAATATGATAATGAATATCAATAGCAATATCAAAAAATGAATTTTGGAAAAGATTATTCTGAATTCCTACTAATTAATAAATTATATGCAAACAAAAAAAAGAAATGTAAAAAGAATAAATGTTCAAACTGGAAAGGGGGCAAGTGTAATTGTCTATAAAATCTAATTAAAAAAGATCTTATGTGCTCCAGGATATAAAAAACAGAAACAATCTTTTTCTATACTTAAAAAACAATTATCTCCAACATTATGGTCATCATTAATGTTAGTTCTTATCCTTAATGTTTCTTCCTTAAGCGATAGTTTATAAATAAAATATTCGCCCATGAATTCTTTTGAAACTATTTTTGCATCGCCATCTACAGAAATTTTAATAGAAATAAATTTCGGAGGAATAGATATAAATTTGATATTATTTTTACCCACCAATAAAGAAGAATTTATTTCACATATACAACATGAAAAAGAGTTTCCTTTTTTTTTGAGATTAAGAATATTATTGCCAAGAATAAAACTACTTACAAAAATTGTTTTAGGGTTTTCTAAAAGTTTTATAGGTGCATCAATTTGATGTATTTTTCCTTCTTTCATCACAGCAACCTTATCACATATAGACATTGCCTCTTCAGGATCATGAGTAACCATTAATCCGCTGGCATTGCAACTTCTAAGGATATTTGGAAGTTCACTTCTTAATTTTAATTTTACGTGTATATCCAAACTACAAAATGGTTCATCTAATAATATAAAATTTGTTCCTGGAGCTAAAGCTCTAGCAATAGCAAGTCTCTGTTTTTGGCCTCCTGATAATTCATGTGGATATCTATTTATAAATTTGTCGAGACCTACAATTTTTATTAGAAAATTAACTCTAGATTTATTTTTTTTATCTTTCAAACCAAACATTGCATTTTCTAAAACTGTTAGATGAGGAAAAAGCGCATAATCCTGGAAAACCATTCCTATTTTTCTTTTTTCTGGAGTTAGTATTCTATGTTTATTTGAAATTTCCTGATCATTTAGAATAATTCTTCCTTTATAAGGATATTCAAATCCGGCGATCAATCTTAAAAGAGTGGTTTTACCGCAACCAGAGGGTCCAAGAAGTCCTAATAATTGACCCTTTTCTATTTTTAAGTTAATTGCATTTAATATCCAATTGGAAATATTTTGATTATCGTATTTATGATGTAAGTCATCAATTATCAACGCCTCTTTTTCCACTAAAACATTAATGTCTTTAGAATAATAAAGTTAGCAGAAAACATTCATCCTTAATAACACTTGTATAATTTTATACATCTCCTGAAGAAATTAAATAAATGAAAAAGAGCGAAAGAGCAGCGATTATACTTAAAGAACTTAAAAAATTATATCCATCTCCTCCAATCCCACTTGATCACACGAATGCTTTCACGCTGCTTGTGGCTGTAGTATTAAGCGCTCAATCTACAGATAAGAAAGTTAATGAACTAACTAAGGAATTATATAAAGTTGCAGATACTCCACAAAAAATGAAAGAACTCGGCGTTTCCAGAATTTATGAATACATAAAACAATTAGGTCTTTCAAACCAAAAATCAAAAAATATTTACCTCTTATCAAAATTAATAATCGAAAAATTTCATAGTAAAGTTCCCAATTCATTCGAAGAACTTGAATCACTTCCTGGAGTTGGTCACAAAACAGCTTCAGTTGTAATGTCACAAGTATTCAATATTCCATCTTTCCCTGTTGATACACACATACATCGTCTAGCACAAAGATGGGGGCTTACAAATGGAGCTAATGTAAAGAAGACAGAAAAGGATCTTAAAAATATTTTTCCAATCTCAGAGTGGAACACTTTACATTTGCAAATAATTTTCTATGGAAGAGAATATTGTACGGCAAGAGGTTGTGATGGTACAAAATGCTTAATGTGTAGAACTTTATATCCCAATAGAAAAAAAAAGTTTATATGTAAAAAGCCTTAAAAACTTAATATAATAATAAAATTAATTATATTATTATGAAAATTGCAATTACCGGAGCTTCAGGTAAAACAGGATATAGAATAACAGAAGAAGCAGTGAAGAAAGGAATAAAAGTAAATCAGATAGTCAGGAAAAATTCAAAAGTTCTAGAGAATCTTAAAAATACCGAAACCTTTAGAATTTCATTAGATAATAAAGGTGCATTAGATAAGGCTTTAGAAAATGTGGATGCATTAATAATTGCTACTGGAGCAAGAGCTTCATTAGATTTAACTGGACCTGCAAAAGTAGATGCACTAGGCGTGTATAGACAATTAAAAAGTTGTAAAAGAGTTGGAATAAAGAGAGTTATTTTAGTAAGCTCTTTGTGTACTGGTAAATTTTTTCACCCATTAAACTTATTTGGTTTAATTCTTATCTGGAAAAAGATTGGTGAGAACTTTCTAAAAAATCAAAATTTCGATTGGACAATAATAAGGCCTGGGGGATTAAAAGAAATTGAAAAAATAAAAGATGAGAACATAAATTACTCGAAAGAAGATACACAATTTAAAGGTTCTATACCAAGAAGACTAGTAGCAAAATGTTGTATAGATTCCCTAAGTAACAAACAATCTTTTAATAAAACAATAGAAGTAACAAGTTCCAGTGAGAATGAAAGAGTATCTTTTAAAAAGGCTATGCAAAATATTTAAAAGATGCAAAGATAAATAAAAACCATGAAAATAAACCCAAATATTGATGCATTACAATTGATGCTTACTGATTTAAGAACAAGAAATGAACCAATTAGGCATAAAGCCGCATTTAAAGGATGTCAGCCGGAATTTCAAACTCTAGTTTCGAGATTAATAAAGCAGCTAGAGGATGAATTAAATTCTGAAAAACTTATAAATCGAGACAAATAGGTTAAATATGATTATTTAAATGAATTTAAATAATCATATTTAGCTTGTTTTGATAGTTCATCATATCCTCCAAAAAAAACATCATCCAAAAATATTTGAGGAAAAGTATTGTGATTACTTAATGAATTAACCTTTTGAAACTCTTTGTCATTCTCAATCAAAATCGCTTCATGCGGAATAGATAACGAATCAAGTAACCTAAGACTTCTCTTTGACCAAGGACAATTTTTAAGGATATATGCTTTAACTCGTGATTGATTTTTAGTTAAATTTTGATTAGAAATATCAATAATCTCATTTTCAAAAGAAACTAATAAAATATCCGTTCCTTTTTTAACAATAGAGCCTTCTTCTAAATGTCCTCCAAAAACATTACATCCTTCATCAGCGAAACTCAGATGAAGATGAACATCGCCATTATTGAAATGCCCATTAAGAGATACTATTTCTAAGTTACCTTCAAATATACTAATTTCTTGGTTACCTGGGCACTGAATACTAGCCTGCCTAAGATTGCCTACTACACCAGAAACATAACCATTTAAATTATTTGAAAAAGAATATTTCTTAATACAAATAATTAAATCAGAATCTGGAGATAGCTTTAAGCTATGGGGCTGCATTTCAGTAACTTTAATATATTAATAATATAAAATATGGTGATTCTTATATTGAAGAAGTGTTTATAATCTTTAGAA
>QCUF01000028.1 GCA_003210825.1 Prochlorococcus sp. AG-676-P15-1
ATAAAATTAATAAATTCTTTCTGCTTTGCATCCAAATTGGGATTTCAAGGCCTAGATAATCTTTAAAAATAAAATTCACTTAATTTTTAATTAATTTTATGATTATGAAGATTCAAAAAATTTTCAAAATCTTCTAATAAAGCCTTTCTCCAATGAATGTTTCTTATATTTAAAAAATTATTTGTTTGACTTGAATCAAGCACTGAATATTTTGGCCTTAATGCAACTGTTTGATATTCAGAGGATTCAATCGGTAATAAAGTTGCCATGTCTTTAATTAAGCCTTTTTTTATTCCAATCTCACCAATAGCTTCAGCAACATCGTACCAACTTGCAATGCCACTATTAGAAAAATGAATAGTCTTAGGAAAATTTTTTTTGGTTAAAGAAAATAAATTATTAAGTTCTATAGCTTTCCAAATAGCGTTAGCTAATGATTTGGTACTGGTTGGTGAAGAGATTTGATCGTATACAACTTTTACTTCGTCTCTATCTTGAAGTAATTTCATAATTTTAGTAGCAAAATTGTTTCCATAGGGACTCATCAACCAGCTAGTTCTAATTATGCATAATTTATTATTCTCTGGGAGTAATTTTTGGATTAATTCTTCTCCTGTCGCCTTTGAAAAACCATAATAGTTTATGGGGCTTGTTTTTTTATTAACTTTATAAGGAGTATTTTGTTCCCCATTAAAAACATAATCAGTACTTATATGAATAAGTTTCCCATCAGTTTTTGAAAGAGCTTTTGCTATTGATTGAGGCCCTTTCGCATTAATCTCATAAGCTATTTCTTTTTCCTTTTCTGCCTTCTCAACATTGGTATATGCCCCAGAGTTTATTACCCAATCTGGTAATGTATCAAGAATATATTTATAGCATTGACTTGTATTGCTTAAATCAAAATTAATTTTAGAGGGATAGATTAAATCAATATTCTTTGGAGAACTTTTTATGATTTCTCTCCCTAATTGTCCACTTGAACCAATTAAAAGTATTTTCATTAAAAAATTTCTCCTTTTTCAATAATAGAATTTAAAGTTGATCCATTTTTATCTTTTAGGGATAATTTCGGTTTAATAAAATTATTATCAATATTTGGCCAATCGATTGAAATTGAAGAATCATTCCACAACATAGTCCTATCTAAATCTTTATGCCATAAATTTGTAACTTTGTATTCTACGATTGCTTCTTCACTTAAAGTAAAAAATCCGTGAGCAAATCCATTTGGAATCCAAATTTGATTGTTAATCTTGGAGTCTAATATTACAAATGTCCATGAACAAAAGGTTTCAGAATTTTGCCTTAAATCAACTATTACATCGTATACTTTCCCAAAAGTAGCTCTTACTAATTTCGCTTGAGGTAATGGATTTAATTGATAATGAAGGCCTCTCAGAACACCCTTTTTAGATAATGATTTATTATCTTGAACAAATTTAATATCCGAATCAATATATTTTTGAAATTTCCTTGAATTCCAAGTTTCATAAAAATATCCTCTTTCATCATTAAATATTTTTGGAATTATTTCCAATGGGCCAGAAATATGTTCATTATGATTATTTTTTAGTTTATTTATTTGCATTGGATACTATCAAGAAATTTTGAGTTTTGTTTTGTATTTGCTATCCCATTTAATCCAGCAAGTAAGATCCAAAAAATAATACTTATTCTTAAATCAAAATATACTATGTCGAAGGAATGAACTATTAAAAATACAATAACTGAAGTCCACCATGCTCTTTCAAAAGTACTTTTTTTAATTTGTGAATAATATACTTTTCTAGAGGTTTTAAAAAAAAGTACCCCTATAAAAGTTAATAATAATAGAGAAGTTACTAAACCATAGCTTATTGATAACTCTAAAAATAAATTATGTGGGTGGCCTTTCCATGTCCCATATTTTGATAAATATATTACAGGAAAACTCGCTGCCCCCCAACCAAATAATGGTTTATTAATAATTAAATCTAATGCGTTATTCCAAATCTGTAATCTTGGAATACTTTCATAACTAATACTAAATTTATTAAAATTAGTTAATAAATTATCAGGAATTAAAAAGCAAAAAATATTTTTAATGTTCTCTGGGAAAATTGGCAAAGTGCAAGCTAAGATCGAAAAAATTATAAAAATTAGTAAAGGAATGAACCATAAAATAACTGATTGACCTAATAAAAGAGGTATTGATGCTAAGACTCCCAACCAAGCACCTCTTGAATTTATCAAACCTATTGCAGTTATGAATAATATTGATAATGCGAAAACTACCAAAAATTTGGGCTTTGAACCTTCTTTTTTTTTTTGAGATAAGTAAGTTAATAAAAAAGGCCAGATCATTGCAATCCATGCTCCAATATAATTGGGATTATTAAACAAACCTGTAATTGGTTGATGTGGATCAGTTATAGGCTTTTGAAACCAAATAATTAATCCATTTAAAAATTCATAAGGACCGTACCATCCAAGTATATATTGAGTGAAACAGCTAAATATTACTGGAACAGTACTTAATATTAATGTCTTGGCAACTATGGATCTTTGTAAGGGACTTTGAACATAAATTTGAGCGCCTAAATAAACTATAAAATGTGGTATCCAATTCCCTAAACCCACCCAATTTAAGACTGTATCCCAATTCTCAATTTCATTGGTCTCTGCAAAAGATGTAAACATACTTTTGAAGATCATTATTAGAGCAACGATTAAAAGTAGATAATTTAATTTATCTTTAACTAAATTTTTAAAATTTTTTTTAAAGCCTAAAATAATTGAAAATAATATAAATAAAGATGCTATCGCCGGTGATGAGGCTAGAAGGAATATGCCTATTAAAAACGATTTAAAAACTATTGAATCTATATTGAGCATTATTTGACTAAGAAATCTTCTTATTGACATTTAATTAAAGATTCATTTGAGAATAAAAAAATTATTTATGAAGAATATTTTCAATTTAATAATTCAAATTTACTGATCATCAAACTTTTTAACTTAACGCTTCCTGCAGGATTCGAACCTGCGGCCCACTGCTTAGAAGGCAGTTGCTCTATCCAGCTGAGCTAAGGAAGCATTACTTTATTATATCGAACTATAAAGACCTAAACAAACAAAGTAATCCTTTTGAATCTTTTTACTTTATTATTAAGTTTCATTTTTTATATTCATTTTCTTAAATAATATTTAGAATACAAAAAGTTTTAAAATTAAATTTGGCTAAAAGACTTACGGAAAAACAGAAAAAAATAATTTTAAATAGTTTTAAGAAGGGTGAAACTATTGAGGATTTATCTAAAGAATTTAAATGCACAAATTCAACAATAATAAGAAACCTTAAGAAGGATTTAGGAGAAACAAATTATAAAGAATTATTCAAAAAGATAAAAAACTCAAGCAATAAAAATAATTTTAACGAGAATAAAATTTTTAATTTTAATAATACTGATGTGAGATTAGAACCCGCTCAAAATGATCGTATACAAATCAGTAATTTAAACAAAGTTGCAAATGATTTAACTTTCCCCTCCTATTCAGAATTTACAGAAATTGCACCTATAGACTATGAAATAGAAAATGTCCCTAGAAAAGATTTATCATCTGTACCTATTGGCGAGATTGAATTCCCAAAAATTGTTTATATGATTGTTAGTAAAAATATAGAATTAGAAATAAAATTATTAAAAGATTATCCCGATTGGCAATTCCTGCCAAATGAAGAATTAAAAAGAAAAACAATAGAAATATATTTTGATTTAAAAACAGCTAATAGGATTTGTAATAAGGAACAAAAAGTTATAAAAGTCCCTAATACCGATGTATTTAGAATTGCTTCGCCTTTTCTAATTTCAAGAGGAATATCAAGGATTGTTAGTGCTGAAAAACTAATAGCTATTTAAGCTATTCAGTCTTTTTTCGAAAAATTAATAGTAATAAGACTTCCAACGATAGAACCGCCAATAAAACTTGAACCAATAATAAAACTTATAGGTAAGTTAACTGTTTCATTTATTAAAAAGCTAACCTTACTTTTAGAAGAACTATTTTGTATACCAATCATTAATAATAAAAATAAACAAGAATTGAAAGTTATTGAAAAAGTTAATTTTTTTAATATTGGAAACATAAAGTTTTTTATTTAATTTTTATTTTAAATTATAAATTATGCTTTTCTTAATGCCATATTTTTTTGCTAAATACTTTGAAGCTGCTGATAAACTTAATCCCGCGTTATTTAATTCATTGAGATCTTTTTTTAAATCTAACTTATTAATTTCCTGATTTTTCTGTTTGCAAATGCCTTTTATAACCAAAGTTATCTCACCAATAACTTCTTTGTCTTTAAAAAACTTTATTGCATTTTTAATATCATTACCAATATGTTCTTCGAATTTTTTAGTTAATTCTCTAGCTACAAGAATTTCTCTATCACCTCCACAAAAATCTAATAATTCTTTTAACAATTTCTTGAGACGGTGAGGTGATTCATAAACTATTGTTGTTTTCTCATTTGTGCTAATTTCAAAAAGAATTTTCTCTCTATCAATTTTTTTTTTAGGAAGAAAACCTTCAAATACAAATTTAGAAGATGGCATGCCACTTGCTACGAGTGCAGTAGTGGCAGCACATGCTCCAGGTATACAGATAACGTCAATTCCTTCTGATTTTACTTGATTCACTATATTTTCTCCAGGATCGCAAATCCCTGGCATTCCAGCATCACTTACTATCGCTATTGAACCCCCCTCTTGTAGAGCATTAATTATTCTTGGTATTTTATTTAGTGAATTATGTTTATTGAAACTTATTAGATTATTAGTAATATTAAATTTATTCATTATTTTTTTTGTTTGTCTAGTATCCTCACAAGCGACCAAAGAAACATTTTTAAGAATATTAATTGCTCTTGGAGATATATCATTTAAATTACCTATAGCGGTTCCAACTATATACAAAATACCTTTTTCTGGTTCTTCACTTCTATGGGATAATAAAGAATTATTTTTCATTTTATGATTAAATTACCTTTTGGAGTAGATATTAATAATCTTATCGATGATCTGAGAATTATCAGCTGGGAATCAGCAGAAATTTTACTTTATTATTCCAAAATGTTGGAAGATTCTAATAATAAAAGTAATATTATTAAATCTGGAATTAATGACAATCCAGTAACCTTAGCTGATTTAAAAGTAAATGAATTAATTATCAGAAAAATAAATGAAAAATATAAAGATATTAGATGGACAATTTTGAGCGAAGAAAACGTAAAATTAGAAGCTAATTATTCTGAAATAAAAGATCATTGGGTATGGGTTCTTGATCCCTTAGATGGGACCAAAGACTTTATTCAAGGAACAGGAAATTATGCAATGCATCTTGCATTAACATATAAAAAAAAGAGTGTCCTTGGAGTTGTTCTTATCCCGGAAAAGAATGAATTATGGATATCTGATGGAGAGAAACTTTGGTGTGAGAAAAAAGATGGAACTTTGAAAAAATTTAATAAGTCAAAAAATAATAATCTAAATGAGATGATTTTAGTTACGAGTAAAAACCATAATAATCAAGTTTTAAAAAAAGTTATAGAGAAAATTAATTTTAAAAAAGTTGTTGTGATGGGAAGCATAGGATGTAAAATTGCCTCTATTCTTAGAGGAGAGAGTGATATTTATATCTCTTTAAGTTTGCCTGGTAAAAGTGCACCCAAAGATTGGGATTTTGCTGCACCTGAAACTATCTTAAAAGCTGGTGGTGGAGCAATAACAAATTTTGATATTAAGGAACTTGTTTATTTGAAATCAAATTTTGAACAAAGAGGAATTATTATCGCCTCAAATAACAAACAGATACATAGAAAAATTTGTTCACAAATAAGGGAAATAATTGCAATTAACGATTTTTATTCCTTCAGTTAAGAGGTGCAACTGGCGTTGGTGTTGGCTCTGGATATGACATCCCGCCATTATTTTGCCCAACACCTCTTAATGTTAAATTAATTCTGCCTCTACTATCAATTTCACGTACTCTTACAGTAACCTCATCCCCCTGTCTGACAACATCTTCAACTCTCTCTACTCTAGCTTCAGATAATTGAGATATGTGAACCATACCTTCTTTCCCTGGAAGTATTTCAACAAATGCACCTATAGGTATGATTCTTGTCACTACTCCTGAGAAAATTTCACCTTCATGAACCTTCCTGGTTAACCCCTCAATAATCTTTTGTGCTTCTTCAGCAGCAGCTCCATCATGAGAGGCAATAGTTACAATTCCTCCGTCTTCAATATCTATTTTTGTATTAGTTCTCTCCGTAATTCCTTTGATGGTTCTTCCCCCAGGACCAATTACAGTACCTATAAGTTCTGGATCGATTCTGAAGCTTAGGAGTCTGGGAGCGTGAGGAGAGAGTGATTCTTGAGGTTTATCAATTGCTTCTTGCATTTTTTCTAAGATATGCAATCTTGCTGGGCGTGCTTTTTTTATGGCATCAGAAATTACAGAAACTGGTAGTCCTGTAATTTTCATATCCATTTGTAATGCTGTTATACCCTTTTCAGAACCGGCAACTTTGAAATCCATATCTCCAAGGAAATCCTCAATACCCTGAATATCTGTAAGGATTCGGACTTCTTTCCCTTCTTTAATTAAGCCCATAGCAGTTCCACTAACAGGAGCTTTTAGAGGTACTCCTGCATCAAGTAATGAAAGCGTACTTCCACATACTGATCCCATTGAGGTGGACCCATTTGAACTTAGTACCTCACTAACTACTCTCAATACATATGGAAATGTTTCTTTCCCAGGAAGTACTGGGGTTATTGCTCTTTCTGCTAATGCTCCATGACCTATTTCTCTTCTCCCTGGGGTTCTCATAGGTCTAGTCTCTCCAACTGAATAAGGTGGAAAATTATAGTGATGTAAGTAAGTTTTCTCAGTACTTGGATTTAGGTCATCCATCTCTTGAGCATCACTAGGTGTTCCAAGTGTTGTGGTAGATAAAACTTGTGTTAAGCCCCTTTGAAATAATGCTGAGCCATGGACTCTTTTTGGAAGTATTCCAGCAGAAGCAGATATCTTCCTCACTTCATCAAGATCTCTCCCATCAACTCTTTTGCCATCATTGATGATTTGTGCTCTCATTAATTTTTTAGTTAACTTTTTAAAGTCAGAATGTATTAGTTTCTCATTCTCTGTTGTAAGAACTTTTAATTGATTATCTTCTTTAAGTGAATCAATTTGAGTTTGAACTTCAAGTTCTATTTTGTCTAATTCGAGATCTCTCTCTTCTTTAGATTGATCAAATTTCTTTAAAACAAGATCTATTGATTTTGTACAGTTTTTTTCTAAATATGTGGCTAATGCTTTATCTTCTTCGGGTTCTAAAGGCTTAATTTGTTTTATTCCCAAGTCTTTAAGAAGATCTTTTTGAGCTTTAATTAGTTCGGTTACAGCCTCATAACCAAAATCTATAGCTTCAATAGTATCTTGTTCAGAAAGTTGATTAGCACCTGCCTCAATCATTACAATTCCTTCAGGAGATCCTGCTACAACAATATCAAGATCACCTTTTTCTATTTCTCTATAACTTGGATTTAAAATAAAGTCATCTCCAATTAGTCCAACTCTCACAGCAGCCATTGGTCCGTAAAAAGGAATTTCTGCTAATAAAGTTGCAATCGAAGCTCCGGTAACACCTAGCACATCTGCAGGTACTCTTTCGTCTAATGAAAGGCAAGAAGCCACTATTTGGATCTCATCTCTCATCCATGAAGGGAAAAGGGGCCTCATTGGCCTATCTATTAACCTTGCTATTAATGTTGCTCTTTCAGGAGGTCTGCCTTCTCTTCTCATGAATCCGCCAGGTATCCTTCCGGCAGCATACAATTTTTCCTCGTAATCACATATTAGAGGCAGAAAATCTGCAGGTTGCTTCTTAGTTGTTTTTGTTGCGGTAACTAATAAAGATGTGTCGCCACATTCGATCATTACAGATCCCCCAGCCTGAGGAGCATATAATCCAGTAGTTAGTCGTATCTCTCGTCCGTCAAACGTGATCGACGTATTTTTTCCTTCCACTTTTTAAATTATAATTCTATACATAATTATTCTTACATCTCATAGGTACATATTGAGAGATTTTTTAAATAAGGTTTCAAACTAATTCTTATAAAAGTATTGATAATGACGTTAATATGTTGGTATTACAAAGTTTTATATGAAATATTATAAATAATTAATTTCTTAAAATTCAAAAAATTTTTTAATTACCAGCTAGATTTTACTACTCCTGGCAATTCACCATTATGAGCTCTTAGCCTTAGTTGATTTCTGCATAATCCAAAATCTCTATATACACCTCTTGGTTTCCCTGTAGCCCAACATCTATTCCTAACTCTTGTTGGAGCTGAGTTCCTTGGAAGGCCTTGAATCTTTCTATGTATTTCTAATCTTTCCATAGGGTCTTTAGCAGCATTAAATTCATCTAATAATGATTTCCTCTTGACAGCGTATTTTTTCACTAACTTTTTTCGCTTTACCTCTCTAGCAATCATTGATTTTTTAGCCATTAAAAAATTTCAAAATAAACTTATTAATTATCTTAACAGCTGAACAATCAAAATAAAAAAAATTTTTTAATGATTAAGTAATCTTTGAACTACAAGTAATTGGCTTGTATCTCTAATTATTAATAAAACGCTAAGTCCAACCAAAAGAAAAAAGCTTGATTGAGTAACCGCTATTTGAATTTTAACTGGGACTGGTTTTCCCCTTAATCCTTCAATAAGAGTAAAAACAAGCTGACCACCATCAAGAAGTGGTAGTGGAAGAGAATTCAAAACCGCTAAATTGATTGATATTAATGCAGCAAATAACAAAATTCCTGTTCCTCCCTGTTCAGATAACTGAGCTCCAATTTCAACAATTTTTACTGGGCCACTTAATTGTTGGGCTGTTGATGAGAAATTCGTAATTAAGCCTTTATAACCTTGAATTGTTTTGATTAATAGTGATGAAAACTCCTTATTTGTGTATTGAAAGAGTTGGTTAATATTTTTTGTTTTTATTGTTTCTTTTTTAATATTTGGTTGTAATTGGGCTCCAATTGTTCCTTTCCCATCAATATTTTGTGGAATTAAAGTTAATTTTTGATAAGAGTTATCCCTCTCAATTTCAATTGAAATTGATTCTTCAGATGAACTTTGGATTTTTTTTACCAGAGACGTCACAGCTTGATCCCCAATACCTAATACATTCTCACCTATTTTTAATATTTTATCTCCTGGCTCTAAACCGGCTTTAAAAGCAGCTTTTTCTGGTTGAGTTGCTAAAACCATAATTCCTGGTTCTGGATCAAAAGGAATTCCGATAGTAGTTACATTTAAAATTAGAATTGTATAAGCAAGAAGTAAGTTAGCAAATACTCCTGCAGATATCACAATTACTCTTTGGATTATGGGCCTATTTTTTAAGAGGTTTGGGTCTTCTGGGTCGATATTATTGATTTCTTCATCAGGAAAGGAAACAAATCCTCCTAAAGGAAAGGCTCTAAATGAGTAAGTGATACCTTTATATTCTTTTTGTATTATTGAAGGGCCAAATCCAATAGAAAAACCGTCAACATATATTCCTTGTAATATCGCCGCTAAAAAATGACCCATTTCATGAAAGAAAATGAGAAATCCTAATACAGTTATTGAGGTTAAAACATTCATTAGTTTATATTAGGCAGTTTTTATGAAAGATGATCCAAAGTATGGAACTAAAGCATCAGGAATTCTTACACTTCCATCAGGTTGTTGACCGTTTTCAAGAATTGCTGCCATTGTTCTTCCAATTGCTAAACCACTTCCATTTAAAGTGTGGATATATGAAGTTTTCTTATCAATTTTTGTTCTTATTGATGATCTACGAGCCTGAAAGTCTAAGCAATTACTGCAACTAGATATTTCTCTATAACATTTACTGCTAGGCAACCAAACCTCAAGATCGAAAGTTCTGCTAGAAGAAAAACCTAAATCTCCAGTGCAAATATCTACTAATCTGTATGGTAAATTGAGCTTTCTTAAGATACTTTCTGCATCTGCCGTTATCTCTTTATGAGCTTCAAATGATTGATTTGGATGACAGAACCAATATAATTCAACCTTATTAAATTGATGAAGTCTTATTAAACCTTTTGTATCCCTTCCATAACTACCCGCTTCTCTTCTAAAACAAGGGCTATATGCTACGTATTTTAAAGGCAAAATTTTCGGATCAATAATTTCATTTTTATGAAAAGCGGTTAGTGGAACTTCTGCTGTAGGAGAGAGCCATAAATCATCATTAGCACACTTAAAACTTTCATTTGAAAATTTTGGAAGCTGACCAGATCCTTGTAGACTTTCTGAATTAACTAATGCTGGAGGCATTAATTCTAAATACCCATTATTTGAATGAATATCTAGCATAAAGTTAATTAGAGCCCTCTCCAATTTCGCTCCATTACCAGTGAGAGTAATAAAACGACTTTTTGATATTTTGGTTGATTTTGCGGAATCAAATAGATTTAAATTTTCACCTATTTCCCAGTGAGCTTTAATATTATCTTTTTTAAGAGGATCTCCCCATTCTTTAATTTTAAGATTATTTTTTTCGTTTTCTCCAATAGGTGCATCTTTGCTTGGAAAATTGGGTAACTTTGATATTTCATCTTGAAGTTGTTTGTCTAGGATTCTTTTTTTTTCTTCAAATTCAGAAACTTTTATTCTATATTTATTTCCCTTATCTTTTAAATCATTAAGTTCTTGAGAATTCGGATTATTAGAAATTCTTATTTCTTGGCCGATTAATTTGCTTAATTTTTTACTTTCTGATTGCAGATTTGATATCTTGATGTCAATTTCTTTTCTCTCTAAACTTAGTTTATGTATGAAATTTATATCATAAACCTTTCCTCTTAAGGACAAATTATCTCCCACAAATGTTGGATTTTCTCTTATCAATTTTTGATCTAACACTCTTTTTTTTATTTTTTATATCCTAATAAGATAGTTTATCTCAAATCATTATCAGAGCTTTTTGATGAAAAATTAATTAAATAAGGGATTACTAACTTTAGTTATATTTACAAATTAAAAAATAAATTAGGAGGCAGAACGCGCTCTTCCAGTGGAAGACCATTCTTTTAATAAATCAATTTGCTCTTTAGCGGTCCGAGATAATGGAACTAATTCTGAAACAGCCTTAATTAAATCTTTTTCCATTAATTCTCTATTTTCATCGAATGAAAAATGCATACCTTCAATTACTGCTTGTTCAAGTTCCGCTCCAGAATATCCATCTGTACGATCAATTATTGTTGAAAGTGGAAATTTATAACATGGTCTCCTCTTTTTTAAATGTAGATCGAGGATGCTTAATCTCTCATCAGAATTAGGTAAATCAAGAAAAAATATTTCATCAAATCTTCCTTTTCTTAATAATTCTGCTGGGAGCTTATCGATAGCATTAGCTGTAGCAATTACAAAAACAGCCGAGTCTTTTTCCGCCATCCATGTCAGTAAACTTGCTAAAACCCTTTGACTTGTTCCTCCATCACTTCTTGCGTCACCACCAA
>QCUF01000029.1 GCA_003210825.1 Prochlorococcus sp. AG-676-P15-1
TCATTCATTAATGGGGCTCCACCAATTGCTGCAGCCAACTGCATGCTACTTATTCCTGGATGTACTTCAAATGAAGGCCTAATATCTTTATGAACTTTTTGAATTAATTCTAAAAGTAGGCCCGCCATCCCATAAAAACCTGCATCGCCAGAGGATATTAGTGCTACTTTGATTCCCTCTTCAGCAAGTTTTATAGCTTTCTCACATCTCTCTTTCTCTTCAGTGAGATTGCTTTCAATCATTACTTGATCTTTTCTTTTAAGAGGTTTAATTAGATCCAAATACATTTTGTATCCAATCCAAATAGAACATTTTGATAAAGCTTTTCTTGCATCATTTGTTAAATAGGAAATATCTCCTGGCCCACTACCTACAACATGAATCTCACCGGTTAATGGGGAATATTGATTTTTAGATTCAGAGACTGCAATAGTTACTGCGCCAAAAGTACTTTTTGAAGAATCGATACTTTTAAAAATTTTCTTTTCTTTCAATAGTTTTGAACCTTGTCCTGCAGCGATCATGCAAGCTGCCTCAGCAACTGAAGGTGTACCAATTTCATTGAGAACTACATTCGATGGGTTTGGGGTATTAATTGAAGAGAGCTCTTCAGATGTAAAAAATTTTATAGGTAAATTTTTTTCTTTTGAAATCTCTAAAATTGCCTTCTCATCTTTTTTTAAATCAACAGTTGCAAAACCTGCTATTGATAATGGAGATAAATTATTAGTGGCTAAAAAACTTTGTAAAGAGTCTTCAATTAATTCTTTGCTAGTATTTCGCTCACAACCTAAACCGATCCATAAAGTTGGAGGATGCCAAGTATTTTTATGATTATCGAATATAGATATATGAAAAATTGATTTCTTTTGCTCATAATCTTTGTCTGATAATTGAGTAATAGTATTTCCTACTTCAGAAGTTTTCCATAAATTGTTTCCTGATAGTTGGCTACAAAAAATCTCTTTTTTATTAGATTGCTTGATTACTAATTTTGACCAGTCCTTTATATCTCCAGATCTTTTCCATCCCCATTGGTTTCCAAATGAGTCAATATTTAAGTAATTCTGATCAATTGAATTATTAGTCTCGATTATTTCACCACCGAATAAATTACATATTTGAAATGCAATATTTTGTATATTTGATTGATGTGCACCAATAATAGGAATAATTTTTGATCCTTTTTTATCAATAACAATTACTCCAGGATCTTTATCTTTGGAGGATAATAAAGAATTGATAAGTCTAATTGATGCGCCTACTGAGCCGACAAAGATAATCAACTCTAATTTTCCCCACTTTTCTCTTAAAATTTGCCTAGGTTTCATAAACTTGACTGAGTCTTTTATCTTTTTATCTTCATGGGATGAGCTTCCTATGAAAATCTCATTAATAAATTCAGTTTTTTTTAGTCTTTTTAAAATCTCTTTTGAAGTATCAGAAAAACCTATTGCAATACCTTTCAATTTAAGAAGTTCTCTTTAATACCAATTTAAAACTATATCTCTTCGCTGCAATTAAAAAAAATAAAAACGAAATATAAAAAGAAATTTAAGATTTCTTCGATCTTAATGAGTAAATATACTCAGAATCTTTTCATCCAAAGGGATTTAATAGAAATATTGAAAAGTAACAATCAATGAAACATTTGTTACTTTCCTGCATGATCAAAGAATCTTTAGCCTATTATTTTTGGTAACGAAAATCTTAAGTTTTGATTCGCTCGCTCCTTAAAAGCCTACTATTAAAAAGTAGGCTCATAGGTGTGAAAATCTACTTAAGGGCCAATTATTTAGAGGTGCTAGATGACCATTAGCCCACCAGAAAGTGGAGAAAAAGACAAAAAGATTTTGGAATCTCCCGTTAAGGCTGATCCCAGACCTATTGATTTTGCCAAATTAGATAAACCAGGTTTCTGGTCTAGTAAATTATCTAAAGGTCCAAAAACCACAACTTGGATTTGGAATTTGCATGCAGATGCACATGATTTCGATATACATACAGGAGATGCCGAAGAAGCTACAAGAAAAATATTTTCAGCTCATTTCGGACACCTAGCGGTCATTTTCATATGGATGAGCGCTGCATTTTTCCATGGAGCAAGATTTTCAAACTATTCAGGATGGCTAGCTGATCCTACTCATGTAAAACCAGGAGCTCAACAAGTTTGGGCAATAGTTGGGCAAGAGATGCTTAATGGTGATTTAGGTGCTAACTACAACGGCATACAAATAAGTTCTGGAATATTCCACATGTGGCGAGCTTGGGGAATTACAAATGAAAGTGAATTAATGGCATTAGCTATTGGGGCAGTAGTAATGGCTGCACTAATGCTTCATGCAGGTATCTTCCACTATCATAAAGCTGCTCCAAAAATGGAATGGTTCCAAGATGTTGAGTCTATGATGAATCATCATCTCGCAGGTCTTTTAGGACTTGGGTCTTTAGCTTGGGCAGGTCATATTATTCATATTGGTGCTCCTACAGCAGCTCTTTTAGATGCTATTGATGCTGGTAGCCCACTACTTATTAACGGTAAAGAGATAGCGACAATTGCTGACATGCCAATGCCTCATCAATTGTGTGATCCTCAAATTGTCGGTCAGATATTTCCAGGACTTGCAAGCGGTACAGGTAATTTCTTCAGTTTAAACTGGTTTGCTTTTTCAGATTTCTTAACTTTCAAGGGAGGACTTAATCCAGTAACAGGAAGTTTATGGATGACTGATATTGCACATCATCATGTTGCAATTGCTGTTTTATTTATAATTGCTGGTCATATGTATAGGACCAACTATGGAATTGGTCATAGTATGAAAGAAATATTAGATTCACAACAAGGAGATCCTATTCTTTTCCCAGCACCTAAGGGTCACCAAGGTCTTTTTGATTTTATGGCTGAAAGTAGACATGCACAGCTTTCTGTCAACTTAGCAATGCTTGGTTCTCTTAGTATCTTGATCTCTCATCATATGTATGCGATGCCTCCCTATCCATATATCGCGACTGATTATATGACTGTGCTTGGTTTGTTTACTCATCATATGTGGATAGGTGGATTATTTATAGTTGGAGCTGGAGCTCATGCGGGCATAGCGATGGTCAGAGATTATGATCCAGCAAAACATATAGATAATGTTTTAGATAGGATTTTAAAAGCTAGAGATGCTTTAATAAGTCATCTTAATTGGGTTTGCATGTGGTTAGGTTTCCATAGCTTTGGACTCTATATTCACAACGACACAATGAGAGCTTTAGGAAGACCTCAAGATATGTTTAGTGATTCTGCAATTCAGCTTCAACCAATATTTGCTCAATGGGTTCAAAGCATTCAAGCTTCCGCGGTGGGCACTTCAATATTGGCAGGTACAGCAGAAGCATTACCTCATAAAGCCATAAGTGAAGTATTTAACGGAAGTTTAGTTGAAGTAGGTGGAAAGGTTGCGATTGCCCCAATTCCTTTGGGAACAGCTGATTTGATGATTCACCACATACATGCATTCCAAATACATGTAACAGTTTTGATTCTTCTTAAAGGTGTACTTTATGCAAGAAGCTCAAGATTAATCCCTGATAAAGCATCACTAGGATTTAGATTCCCATGTGATGGTCCTGGTAGAGGAGGTACATGTCAAGTTTCTTCTTGGGACCATGTTTTCTTAGCACTTTTCTGGATGTATAACTGTCTATCAATTGTTATTTTCCATTTTTCTTGGAAAATGCAAAGTGATGTTTGGGGGCTAACAGGAGGGAATTTTGCACAAAGTGCAATCACTATAAACGGATGGTTAAGAGACTTTTTATGGGCTCAAGCTGCACAAGTATTGACAAGTTATGGTCAAGCAATAAGTATGTACGGCTTAATGTTCTTAGGTGCTCACTTTATTTGGGCATTTAGCTTAATGTTCCTATTCAGCGGAAGAGGTTACTGGCAAGAACTATTTGAATCAATTGTTTGGGCACATAATAAATTGAAAGTTGCTCCAACAATTCAACCAAGAGCACTATCAATTACGCAAGGTCGTGCAGTTGGTGTAACTCACTTCTTAGTGGGCGGCATAGCTACTACTTGGGCATTCTTCCATGCTCGCCTTTTCGGGATTGGCTAAATAACCTGAACTTCTCCTTTTTAATACAATGGCAACAAAATTTCCATCATTTAACCAGGGTCTAGCTCAGGACCCTACAACTCGCCGAATATGGTACGGAATAGCTACTGCTCATGACTTTGAAAGTCATGATGGTATGACTGAAGAAAAGCTTTATCAAAAGTTATTTTCTACACATTTCGGACATCTAGCAATAATTGCCCTTTGGGTAGCTGGTAATCTTTTCCATATCGCTTGGCAAGGTAATTTTGAGCAATTTGTCCTTGATCCAACTCATGTTCGTCCTATAGCTCATGCTATTTGGGATCCTCATTTTGGATCAGGTATTACCGAAGCAATGACACAGGCAGGAGCAAGCGGGCCTGTAAATATAGCTTATTCAGGCTTATATCATTGGTGGTACACAATTGGAATGAGAACTAACGAGCAACTGTTCCAAGCTTCAATTTTTATGAGTATCTTGGCTTGCTGGACCTTATTTGCTGGTTGGCTACATTTGCAACCAAAATTCAGACCATCACTGGCATGGTTTAAAAACAACGAATCTAGATTAAATCATCATCTTGCCGTTTTATTTGGTTTTAGTAGTATCGCTTGGACAGGACATTTAGTTCACGTTGCAATTCCTGAATCTAGAGGTATTCATGTAGGTTGGGATAATTGGTTAACAGTTCTTCCTCATCCTGCAGGTTTAGCTCCTTTCTTTACACTTAACTGGGGAGCATATGCTCAGAATCCAGATACATTAGAGCAAGTATTTGGAACATCAGAGGGTGCTGGTACAGCAATATTTACTTTTTTAGGTGGACTTCATCCTCAAAGTGAAGCATTATGGTTAACTGATATAGCTCACCATCATATTGCAATAGGTACTGTATTTATAATTGCTGGACATATGTATAGAAATACGTTCGGTATTGGACATAGTTTAAAAGAAATCACAGAAGCACATAATACAAGACATCCACTTGATCCTCATAAAGGTAGTTTTGGAATTAATCATGATGGTATCTATGAAACTGTTACTAATTCTCTTCACTTTCAATTAGGATTAGCTTTGGCTGCTCTTGGTGTCGCAACTTCATTAGTAGCTCAACATATGGGAGCTCTACCTTCTTATGCTTTTATTGCTAGAGATTACACCACACAGTCAGCTCTATATACTCATCATCAGTACATAGCCATGTTCTTAATGGTTGGTGCTTTTGCTCATGGAGCAATATTCTTTGTCAGAGATTATGATCCTGAACTTAATAAAGATAATGTATTGGCTCGTGTATTAGGTACAAAAGAAGCTCTTATCAGTCATTTGAGTTGGGTCACTATGATCCTCGGTTTTCATACATTAGGAATATATGTTCACAATGATGTTGTTGTAGCTTTTGGGAATCCTGAAAAACAAATTTTGATCGAACCAGTATTCGCACAGTTTGTTCAGGCAGCTCAAGGAAAGATGATGTATGGATTTAACGCTCTTCTTTCGGATCCTACTAGTTCAGCAAGTCTGGCGGCAAACTCTTTGCCAGGAAACCATTACTGGATGGATTTAATTAATAGACAAGATGCATTAAGTGCTTTTTTACCAATTGGCCCAGCAGATTTCTTAGTTCATCATGCTATAGCTCTTGGACTTCATACAACTGCATTAATCCTTATTAAAGGAGCTTTAGATGCTAGAGGAACAAAACTAATTCCTGATAAGAAAGATTTGGGTTATGCATTCCCTTGTGATGGACCTGGTCGTGGAGGTACATGCGATAGTTCATCATGGGATGCCATGTATCTTGCAATGTTCTGGGCTTTGAACTTGATAGCATGGGTAACTTTCTACTGGCATTGGAAACATTTAGCCATATGGCAAGGTAATGTAGCTCAATTTAACGAGTCTGGGACTTATTTAATGGGTTGGTTTAGAGATTATCTTTGGTTAAACTCTGCTCAGCTAATTAATGGGTACAATCCTTTCGGTGTTAATTCACTTTCTGTCTGGGCTTGGATGTTCTTATTCGGTCATCTTGTATGGGCTACTGGATTCATGTTCTTGATATCTTGGAGAGGATACTGGCAAGAATTAATTGAGACATTAGTTTGGGCTCATCAGCGTACTCCAATAGCTAACCTTGTAGGTTGGAGAGATAAACCAGTTGCACTTTCAATTGTTCAAGCAAGACTAGTTGGACTGGCTCATTTCACAATTGGAAATATCCTTACTTTTGGAGCATTTGTAATAGCATCTACTTCAGGTAAGTTTGGATAAAGTTTTATCAAATAATTTAAATCACCACATTAGTGGTGATTTTTTTTGTTTAATTTTATTGTTCTAATTTAAGTTAAAATTATAAGATTATCAATCGCTATTCATATGACAAATACTAATCAGTTAATTTCTATTATCATTCCTGTTTTTAATGAAAGTGAGAGTATTGGATATTTATTAGATGAAGTTTTAAATGTGATGTGTTCTAATAAATTCAATTTTGAAATAGTTGTCGTAAATGATGGTTCTCAAGATAGTACTTCAAATGTATTGGATGAATTAACTATCAAGATTAAGGAATTATCAGTCATTTCACTTCGAACCAATTACGGACAAACAGCCGCAATGGCGGCCGGTTTTGATAATTCTAATGGTGAAGTTGTAATTACTTTAGATGGAGACTTGCAAAATGATCCTAATGATATCCCTAAATTAATTTCACATATAAATGAAGGCTATGATTTAATTTGCGGATGGAGATACGATCGAAAAGATAAGTTAATTAATAGACGTATACCATCAAAAATTGCAAATAAGTTAATAGCCAATGTTACAGGTCTAAAATTGCATGATTATGGCTGTTCACTAAAAGCTTTCAAAAAAGAGATACTAGATGATATAAAATTATATGGCGAACTTCATAGGTTTTTGCCTGTATTAGCAAAAATTGAAGGAGCTAAAATTAAAGAAATTAAAGTCAACCATCGAAGTCGAAAATACGGTTCTAGTAAATATGGGATTGATAGAACGTTTAGGGTTTTAATGGATTTGCTTACAGTTTGGTTTATGACTAAATTTTTAACCAGACCAATGTATGGATTTGGTTTCGTTGGAATTATAAGCATTTTAGTTAGTCTTGGAATGACATCTTACTTATTTATTATCAAACTCCTAGGAAATGATATTGGCAATAGGCCGATGTTGATGTTTGCTTTGATATTAGGAATTGCTGGAGTTCAATTATTTAGTTTTGGATTATTGGGCGAATTATTAATTAGAACTTATCACGAGAGTCAAAATAGGCCAATTTATAGGATTAGAAAAATTCAAAGTATTTCTAATGAGTAAATCTTTACTTAAACTTTCTTATAAGATCAGCTGAACGTTCAACTATCTTTAGATTCATTTCTTTTAAACCTTTTCTGAGAATTGGCAATGTAGATTTATCTGCTAATTCTTCTGCTAAATTTAAGGCTTTCAATTTGTCTTCTGCTGAACCTTTAAAAAGGCTATTCATTTTTTCTCTTAGTTTTCTTTTGTAAAACTCTGAGTACTTATTAGCGCTATTTTGATAATGATTATTTTTTTCTGAAGATGTCATTATATTATTTTCATTACTCATTTCTTTAATTGGATATAATTTCTTTTTATTAAAAGCATTAAATATATATTTTCTCTTGAAAATTACTATAAAAAATATTATTAAAATGATGAGAACTATTGAGAAAAAATTTAGCATATATAAAGTTAATAATTTTTATATCATCCAGTAATAAAAGTAACACTATTTGTCCTTTAAATACTAAAGTGTTCAAAGATCTTTAATAGATTATGCCATCTGATTTTTCAACGTTCTTACCATCAATCTTTGTCCCATTGATTGGTCTAGTAACCCCAGCAGTATTTCTTGTATTAATTGGAAGATTGATTACAGCTACTGATTAAATTAAAAAAATTTCACTTTTATTAAAAATGAGCGACTTTCAAAAATCATTCTCAGAATCAACAAGTTCTATTAAATTTGATGAAAAATATATAGATAATTCTGTTCAGCCAAATGACATTGGTATTGCAAATCAATGGGCTGTAAAACCAGTTTCAGATCCATGTGTTGGAAATCTTGCAACACCTGTTAATAGTGGTTACTTTACAAAGGCATTTATTAATAATTTACCTTTTTATAGAGAAGGGATTTCTCCAAACTTCAGAGGTTTAGAAACTGGAGCAGCATTTGGATATCTTTTATATGGTCCATTTTCTATGACTGGTCCGTTAAGAAATTCTGATTTCGCAATAACGGCAGGATTACTTGCAACAATAGGTGCTGTGCACATATTAACAGGGCTTTTGGTTCTTTATAATGCTCCAGGAAAAGCTCCTAATGTTCAGCCTCCAGATGCCACAGTATATAATCCTCCTGCAGACTTGTTTACTAGAACAGGCTGGGCCGATTTTACAAGCGGGTTTTGGTTAGGTGGCTGTGGTGGTGCTGTGTTTGCATGGCTTCTTGTAGGAACTCTCCATTTAGATACCATAATGCCAATTGTTAAAAATATTTGGACTACTGGTTGATTTCATTATTTAACTAAAGATACTTTCAATAGTTAGTTTTTAAATAAAATATTATCTGATAGATTTATTCCATCTGTATGATCTAGTGATTCTTCCTGCAGAAATAAGTTTTGATTGATAATGTAGAGAAATTTTATCGTTAGTTTCTTTTAAAGTGTCTATTCCTATACCATTTCTTCCGTAATCTATACCCGAACTGTGGTAATAAAGTCCATCCCCTTTATAAATACCAACATGATCACATTTATTTTGCTTTCCAAAAAATAAAATATCTCCTTTTTTAAGTGATTTATTATTTTCTTTAAAATTGAAAAGATGCTTACAAAAACTTTTAATTTGATAAGAATCTCTAGGTATATAAATTTGATGATTTAAAAAAGCGGTTTGAATCAAGCCAGAACAGTCAAAATTAGGACCTAATGTACCACCCCAAAGATATATATTTTTTTCCTTAGATCGATCTTTGATCCAACTAAGAATTAATGGAATTTTTGTTTGTATTAATATTTGTTCAGATTCGAGAAAACTGTTTTTAACATCAAATTTCTCAATAAATAATTTATCTAAATCAATCCAACAGATATAACCATCTTCATAAAATTGAACTAATATTCTGGACAATTTATTTTTACTCTTAAAAAGACTTGGATGAATAAGTCTAAAAAGTCTATTTTTGGCTATTTCCGTTACTAAATTATTTTCAGTCTCATTTTGATAACCAGAAATATTAATTTTTACTTTCCACCAAATAGTGTTTGAAAAATTAGTTTGCTTAAATAGTGAGGTAGGGTCTATACGTTCTTTCATAAAATGTCTTTTTATTATTTACGAGAAGAAATGGGTTTAGCATTAAATAATATTTTAGACGGAATTTGCTCTAACAATATAGAAAATTTAAGAGATGATCTCGCAATAACTTGGATCAATTATAAAAGTGAAAACAATCATATAAATAAAGGCTTTGGATTTGGAATCAATAATACAAAGCTTATTTATCCTGCAAGCATCGTAAAGCTAGTTTATGGTCTCGCTGCATACTCATGGATTGATACAAAAAAAATATTATTCACCCAAGAAATAAGTGATGCAGTAAATAAAATGCTTTTTTACTCAAGTAATGATGCAACAAGCTTTTTAATCGATATTATCACTGGGACTACAAGTGGTCCATGTATAGAAGGAGATCTTTGGGATAATTGGAAATATCAAAGATCAATAATCAATGATTGGTTAAAAGAGCTTAATTGGAATGAATTAAATGAAATAAATTGCTGCCAAAAAACTTGGAATGATGGACCATTTGGTCGAGAAAAAGAATTTTACGGAACTGAAAACAGCAATAGAAATATGATGACAACTGATGCTACTGCTAGGATTTTGGAGGAGATAATGATAAAGATTGATTATCAAAAAGATAATTTAAATTTAAGAAGTTTTTTAAAAAGAAATTTAAATAAGAATGTTCTTAATAATGATCCTCTTAATCAAGTAGATGGTTTTTTAGGAGAGGGATTACCTGAGAATATTAATTTTTGGAGTAAAGCAGGTTTAATGTCACAAGCTAGACATGATGCTGCTTGGTGGGTTAATAATGACTCAGTACAGACTTTATTAGTTGTTTTTGGTAATGGAGAAAAATACTTCAAAGATGAGACCTTATTTCCCGAAATAGCAAAGGCTGTGTACAAATATAATAATAATTTTGTTTGATATTAATTTAAATCATCTAAGAAATCTCTATCTAATTTATTTGTATAGGCTTCGTAAGGTAACATCATAACCTCATCAAAATCCAAGTCATTCAGAATCCATTCTTTATATTCAGCTATTAAACTATTTCTATCTTTATTATCTAATTCATGAATGCGTAATGCAGTATCTTTAAGGTTTTCTTTAATCAGGTTTTCAAGTTCTTTTTTATTCATATCAGCTAGCTTCTCCATCTAAAATTATTCTTCTAATTGTTGATAAAGCAATTCCAGTTTGAGTTCTGATTGATCGATATGAGCAACCCTCATTACGTAACCTCATCACTAATGATTCTTTTAAAGGACTAATTTTCGGTCTGCCACCTAAATTATTTCCATTTAATCTTCTTTGCGTAATAAGTTCTTTTTTCCTCTCTCCCAAACACTCATTATCTAAATTATCTAACTCATATAAAATATTAAAGACGGACAAAGATATATCTAATGAATGTTTGGGAGATAAAAAACCAGATAAAGTTCTCAACCTAACATCATTATTCAAGAGTTTATGAATTGTTTTTATACATTCATTCCTGTTAGAAAATGCCCGATCAAGTTTTGTAACGACTAATTCATCTCCTTTTGATAAATAATTTAGAGCTTTTCTAAGTTCGGGTTTTATTTCTTCATCTAAACTTACGATTTCAGAAAATATTAAGCTGCAACCCTCATTTTTTAAGCATTTTATTTGTTCTTTTAAGTAATCAAATTCACTATCTATAGCTCTTGCATATCCAATAGTTTTGGATCTCTTATTTTTTTCAGATAAAAGAAAACGTTTTCTTTTAAATTT
>QCUF01000030.1 GCA_003210825.1 Prochlorococcus sp. AG-676-P15-1
CCTTTGAGAATATCTGAAACAATGTTAAACCGACCTGATGTAATAATCACAGATGGAGCAAATCCTATTTTATGGTTTATAAATGGTGTGCAGGGAATGACTGAAGTAATTAATTCGCCTCAAATTATTGATACAACTGGTGCAGGGGATGCTTTTTTAGCTGGATTAATTTCACAATTTCTTTTATTAAATTATCCTTCAAATGAAACAGAAATAAAAAATTGTGTTAGGTTCGCAAGTGTTTGCGGGTTACTGAATTGTCTTGGTGAAGGTGCGATTGAACAACAACCAGATCATTCAAAGGTTAATGAATTTTTGGGTTCACAGATTTTATAATTTCTCCCAAGATTTGTAGCGTAACTTATTTCTATTTCCCAGAAATTATTCAAGATTGGCTTTATTAATTCTGGCCATTCAATAACCATAACAGAATCATTTTGTAGAGCCTCTTCTTCTTCAGATATAAATATTTCTTTTGCCATCAAACTATTTTCTATCCTGTATAAATCCATATGAATTAGTGGAATTGTTCCGGAGTTATAATGATGCGATAAAGCGAATGTTGGGCTTGTAATTTCCTCTTTAATACAAAGTCCATCTGCAATCCCCTGTACGAATGAAGTTTTTCCAGCTCCAATGGGACCTTGCAGTAAAATAACTGATTTTGGATTTAATCCTAAAGCGAATTTACTTCCTAATTGAATTGTCTCTTTTAAATTTTCAACAAACACAAAATTATGCAAAAAATCATTTATAGTCTAATAATATGAAACCTTTTTAGAAATGGTTATTGCTAACTCGCTTAAAACATCAACACCAAACTACGTTATTACGGATATTTCTTTATCTGATTTCGGGCGTAAAGAAATTAAAATTGCCGAAACTGAAATGCCTGGATTAATGGCACTCAAAGAGAAGCATCATTCTGATAAACCTCTTAAAGGTGCAAAAATAGCAGGTAGTTTGCATATGACTATTCAAACTGCTGTTTTGATTGAAACTCTTGTTGAGCTTGGTGCACAAGTTAAATGGGCTTCTTGTAATATATTTTCAACCCAAGATCATGCAGCAGCAGCTATTGCAGAAAAAGGTATTCCTGTATACGCAAAAAAAGGTGAGAGTCTTGATGAATATTGGCAATTCACTCACTACATTTTAGATTGGGGTACGGATTCTCCTAATATGATTCTGGATGATGGTGGAGATGCAACAGGTTTATTGATACTTGGTAGTAAGGCAGAAAGAGATCTGTCAGTTTTAAATAATCCCTCTAACGAAGAGGAAATAGCTTTATTTAAATCAATTAAGGCGAAATTGCAAGAAGATAATAGTTTTTATTCTCGTATTAAGGGAAATATTATTGGTGTCACTGAAGAAACTACAACAGGCGTTGCAAGACTATATCAATTGCAAAAACAAGATGCTCTTCCATTTCCTGCAATCAACGTAAATGATTCAGTGACAAAGAGTAAATTTGATAACTTATATGGTTGTAGAGAGTCCTTAGTTGATAGTATTAAGCGTGCGACTGATGTAATGATCGCAGGAAAGGTTGCCTTAGTAATAGGGTTTGGTGATGTTGGAAAAGGATCTGCTCAATCTTTAAGAGGCCTTGGAGCAATAGTTAAAGTTGCAGAAGTTGATCCAATATGTGCACTTCAAGCAGCTATGGAGGGATTTAGCGTAGTCACATTAGATGATGTTGTTGAAGATATAGATATATTTGTTACTGCTACTGGTAACTATCAAGTCATAACAAACAATAATCTTGTCAAGATGAAGAATGAGGCGATAGTTTGCAATATTGGACATTTCGATAACGAAATTGATGTCGCTTCTTTGAAAGATTATCCATGGGAGAATATTAAGCCTCAAGTTGATCATATTACTTTGCCAAGCGGTAATAAAATTATTCTTTTAGCAGAAGGAAGACTTGTGAATTTAGGTTGTGCAACAGGTCATCCAAGTTTCGTTATGAGTAATTCTTTTACTAATCAAGTATTGGCTCAAATCGAACTTTTCAATAAGTCAGAGGAATACTCTAAAGAAGTCTATGTATTACCAAAACATTTAGATGAAATGGTAGCTAGATTACATTTGGATAAAATTGGGGCTAAGTTAACAAAACTAACCAAAGATCAAGCTGATTACATTAACGTTTCTGTTGAAGGACCTTATAAACCAGAACAATATAGATATTAATTTTGAGTTTGATATTTATTAATTTACTCACTTCCATTCCCGAATATATCAATAAGGCTGTTGAAACAAATTCAACAATTGCATACCTTACGATATGTCTAGCGATGTTTTTAGAGAATATAATCCCTCCAATCCCATCAGAGATAATAATGCCTTTAGGTGGTTTTTTCGTTTACCAACAAAAATTGAATTTTTATATTTTGGTTTTTTGGGGTTTATTTGGAACGATATTAGGCTCTATGCCTTGGTATTATTTGGGTAAATTGGTAAATGAAAGGAGAATTTCAAACTTTTTAGATAAAAGGGGCAAATATTTAGGGATAACTTCTGATGATCTTAATAAAAGTAGGAGATGGTTTGATAAATACGGGGTCACCTTAGTTTTTTGGGGAAGATTAGTGCCTGGCATAAGAACACTAATTTCAGTCCCTGCTGGAATGGAACTAATGCCACTTAGAAAATTTTTAATATGGACTAGTTTAGGAAGCCTAATATGGATCATATTATTAACTTATGCAGGATTCGTATTTGGTGAAAATTATCAAATTATTGAAACCTATCTAGATCAAATTAAATATATTGTAAAACCGATACTAATTTTGATACTAGTTTATTTTTTAATAAAGTTTTTTATGAGACTTTATAAGAAAAATATATCTTAAAAAGGAATATCTCCAGAGTTATTATTATTTGAAAAGTTGCTATTATCTGTTTCTTTCTTGGAGCTTAATAAATTTAATCTATCAACTCTAACAACTGGTTTAAACCTATCTTCGCCTGTGTTCTTGTCTTTCCAACTATCAATTTTAAAGCTTCCCGTAATACCAACTAAAGAACCTTTTTTGACATAGTCAGCAGCTATTTGTGCTTGTTTTCCCCATATTTCTAAATTAAACCAGTCAGGTTCATCACCTCTGCTTATTCTATTTACTGCAAGAGTGAAGTTGGCAACTGTGCTGCCAGATTCGAAATATCTCACGTCAGGTTCTCTTCCAGCTCTTCCAACCAAATTAATAGTGTTAATTTCCATAAATTAGTTTTTTCTCATTTTACTCATTTTATTTGTTTTTGCTTAAAGTTTTGCAAGCTATTCATAACTAAATAAAAGATTTTTGAGAGGTATTGAGAAAATAGATATATTATTTATTTAATAGATTTCTTATTGTGATTTTTAACAGATTTAAATTTTCTAGAGATATCGGTATTGATTTGGGTACTGCTAATACTCTTATTCATGTATCAGGTAAAGGTGTGGTTTTACAAGAACCTTCAGTAGTAGCTATGGATCTAGAAGAGGGAGTTCCTTTAGCAGTAGGTGAAGAAGCAAAATTAATGCTTGGAAGAACCCCAGGAAATATAAGAGCAGTGAGACCTTTAAGAGATGGAGTTATTGCCGATTTTGATGCGGCAGAACAAATGATAAAAACTTTTATTCAAAAATGTAATGAAGGGAGGGGGATTTTAGCACCAAGAATAGTTATTGGTATTCCGAGTGGGGTTACTAGTGTTGAACGAAGAGCAGTCAGAGAAGCTGGATTGGCTGGAGCTAGAGAGGTTCATTTGATTGATGAACCTGTAGCGGCTGCTATTGGAGCTTCATTGCCAGTTACTGAACCAATTGGAACTATGATCGTTGATATTGGTGGTGGAACGACTGAAGTGGCAGTTTTAAGTTTGGGCGGAACGGTCTTAAGTGAATCTGTAAGAATAGCAGGTGATGAACTTAATGAATCGATAGCAATTTATCTTAAAAAAGTACATAATTTAGTCGTTGGTGAGAGAACTGCAGAAGATATTAAAATAAAAATTGGATCGGCATTTCCAGATGATGAATTTGATACTACTTCTATAGAAGTTAGAGGCTTACACCTTTTATCTGGTTTGCCAAGATCTATTACTTTAACCTCTGGAGAAATTAGAGAGGCTATGGCTGATCCCCTTAACAAAATTGTTGAGGCTGTAAAAAGAACCTTGGAGCGAACTCCTCCTGAATTAGCGGCAGATATAGTTGATAGAGGTATTATGCTCGCTGGAGGTGGAGCTCTTGTAAGAGGGATTAGTGATTTACTTAGTCATGAAACTGGAATTTTTACTCATATTGCAGAAAATCCATTATTATGTGTAGTCAACGGTTGTGGAGTAGTATTGGACGATTTCAAAAAACTCAAGAGAGTTGTTGATACACCTGATTTTATAAGGAATGCGATTAGAGATTAATTGAATGGTAGATATTCGACGAATATCAACTAATCGTTGGTGGCATAAAAAAAATAATTGGGGTTTATTTATATTTTTATTGTTCTTGTTTTTTGTGAGAATATCTAAAGGATCTTTATACAAAGATTTTTATTATTTAATTTCAAAACCTTTTTGGCCAGGACAATTTCAAAGAGAAGTTTTAACTAAAAGTGTTGAACAAGAGTTTTTGATCAGGTTAAAACAGGTAGAGAAAGATAATAAAAGGTTACGTGAAATTTTATCCCTACAAAGGTTGTCTGATTCTGAAAGTATTTCAGCGAATGTAATTTCAAGAAAAACCGGCAGTTTTTGGAGGCAAATTATTTTAAATAAAGGTACAAAAGACGGTGTAGAAATTGGGAGTTTTGTTGTTGGTCCAGGAGGCTTATTAGGAAGAGTAGATAATGCTTCTTTATTGACTTCTACAGTTAAATTATTAACTTCACCTGAAAGTAAAGTGGGGGTCTGGGTTGAAAGGATTCAAATGCATGGATTATTAGTAGGTTCAGGAAATGATTATCCAAAAGTAATTTTTTATAATAAGGATATTGACATTAAAGTGGGAGATTTTGTTTTATCTTCCCCAGCAAGCACTTTATTACCTCCTAATATTCCTATAGGTATAATTCAATCTGTTGATGAAGAATTCAAATCAAAAAAAACAGCTAATATTTTACTCTTAGGAAAACCTCAAGCAATTGATTGGGTACAAATCTTAAAAGTTGAAATTTAAATGAGAAACTACATTAAAAAAAAAATATCTTTAATTTCTTTTTTATTTATACCAATAATTTATTTTTGGGATCCTAGTTGGTTGAAATTCTTAGGAGTTCAGCCTTATTGGCCTTTATTCTGGTTATTGCCTTGGTCTATGATCTATGGACCATTTGATGGTTTAATAATTGGTTTAATTTTAGGACTTATTTTAGATTCATTGAGTGTTGATAGTAGTTTCACACAAATTCCCGGTTTGATTTTTTGTGGTTTATGGTTTGGAAAGTTAAGTATTTCAAAATATAGTTTTGAAGAGCATCTTAGATTTGGTTTAATTTGCTCTATTGCTAGTTTTTTTTGCGGTTCGCTATATTTTTTTCAAATCTTGATCAAATATTGGTCTGATCATGTGATCTTTTTATATCTAACCAGTATTCAAAATATTTTTGCTCAAGTTTTTATTACCGGTTTATTAGCTCCATTACTATGTTCATTACTCCTTAAGCTATTTCAAACATCAAAAGGGAGAGATAAACTAACTAACTTTATAGATTAATAAAAGACTCTTAAAAGTAATAATGGAATTTTTCAATAATAAAATAATTTTGTAAATTTAAGGAATTTATCTTTTAGTGTACATAATGTTATATTTTTAATTGTTAGATTGTACTAAAAGAAATTCATTGCAAAATTAATTTGTTTTGAATTTTCAGCAAAAAAATTTTTTCCCGATGTCAAAAGCAAGTATTTTAATTGTTGATGATGAACCAGCTGTTTTGAAAGTATTAGTTACTAGACTTCAATTAGCAGGATATCAAGTCCATCAAGCGACTAATGGAGAAGAAGCTCTAGAGGTTTTTCATAGAGAATCTCCAGATTTAATAGTTCTTGATGTAATGCTTCCAAAAATGGATGGATTTGCAGTTTGTAGAAGAATCAGAGCAGAATCAGTTGTACCTATAATATTTTTAACTGCCCTAGAGGCTATCTCTGAAAGGGTAGCTGGTCTAGATTTAGGAGCTGACGATTATTTGTCAAAACCGTTTAGTCCTAAGGAATTAGAAGCCAGAATAGCCACAATCTTAAGGCGTATGGGTCCTAGTATTACAGTTACGGAAACTAAAGAGGTACCTTCTGGTAAAGGAGTGATGAAATTTGGAAACCTTGTAGTTGATACTAATAGAAGACAAGTCTCTAGAGCTGGAGAAAGAATTAGTTTAACTTATACAGAATTTAGTCTTCTTGAACTTTTGTTTGATGAGCCAGGTAAGGTAGTTCCAAGAGCTGAAATTCTTGAGCAGCTTTGGGGATATCCTCCAAGACGGGCAGCTGATTTAAGAGTTGTAGATGTTTATGTAGCTAGGCTAAGAGGTAAGTTGGAGCCAGATCCAAGAAATCCAGAATTAATACTGACTGTTAGAGGTATAGGTTATGCATCCCAAAGAGTTGGAGAAACAGCAACATCTTTGGCAAGTTGATCCTTATTCTGATAGTTTGATTAAATAAAACATAAATATTGAATTAAATTTTGTCTGAAATAAGAGAAGCTCGCTTATTAAAAGCTAACTCATTAATCAATAAAGGATTTCAACCCTACGCAGAAACTTTTAACATAACTCATTCCACTAAGTTTCTTACTGAGAAATTCGGCTATTTAGATAATGGTCAAGAATTTAACTTGGATGTTTCTCTAGCGGGAAGAGTATTAGCAAAAAGAGTGATGGGAAAAATTGCTTTTTTTACTATGACTGACCAAGAAGGGAAAATTCAGCTTTATTTAGAAAAAAAAATCATTGATGATTGTGACATTAATACAAAATCACTTTCTTTTGAAGATCTCAAAGAAATTGTGGATATTGGAGACTGGATTGGTGTTTATGGAACAATTAAGAAAACGAATAAAGGTGAACTTTCAATAAAAGTTTCCAAGTGGCAAATGTTGTCTAAATCATTACAGCCATTGCCTGATAAATGGCACGGTTTAACAGATATAGAAAAAAGGTATAGGCAAAGATATCTGGATTTAATTGTTAATCCTGCCTCAAAAAATGTATTTAAAACAAGAGCCAAGTGTATTAGTCTAATAAGGAGATGGTTGGATGAAAAAAATTTTTTAGAGATAGAAACGCCAATACTTCAATCTGAGGCTGGAGGGGCTGAAGCTAGGCCATTTATTACTCATCACAATACCTTAGACATACCATTGTTTTTAAGAATAGCTACGGAATTACATCTTAAAAGAATGGTTGTAGGAGGGTTTGAAAAAGTATATGAGTTAGGACGAATTTTTCGTAATGAAGGGATTAGTACAAAGCATAATCCTGAATTCACTTCAGTGGAAATATATCAGGCTTTCTCTAATTACATTGATATGATGAATTTAACTGAAGATCTGATCAGAAATATTATATTAAGTTGTTGTGATTCCTTAGTTATAAATTATCAAGGAAAGGTAATTGATTTTTCAAAACCTTGGAAAAGAATATCAATGAAAAATGTTGTTATGGAACACACAGGGATTGATTTTGATTCTTTTAATGGAGATTTTTATAAAGCTATGAAGGGTTTAGAGGAAATCAATATTGAAATTGCTCCTAAAGTAAATACCTTAGGCAGACTTTTAAATGAAGTTTTTGAGCAAAAAGTTGAATCTCAACTCGTCGAACCAACTTTTGTAATTGATTATCCAATTGAAATTTCTCCTCTTGCAAGACCCCATCCTAAAAATAAAGATATGGTTCAGAGATTTGAGTTATTTATTGCAGGCCGGGAACTTGCTAACGCATTCAGTGAATTAATAGACCCAGTTGATCAAAGGCAGAGAATGCAATTGCAGCAATCTTTCCGAGATGCAGGTGATCTTGAAGCACATTGTATTGATGAAGATTTTTTACAAGCTTTGGAAATAGGAATGCCACCCACAGGAGGTTTAGGGATTGGAATTGACAGACTTATTATGTTACTTACAAATAGTCCTTCAATAAGAGATGTAATACCCTTCCCATTGTTAAAACCAGAAATAACTTCTACTAAATCTGAAAAATCAACCTCGAATGAAGTAAAATAAATATTAATCCAATACGAAATTTTTTAAATGAGTGGTGAACGTGTTGGTTTCCGCTTCAAGCACGCAGATGCAGTAGTGAAAAGAAATCCTCAAGGCCGATCAAGAAGAGGCTGGGTTATAGATCCAGTTGAACAAACTACGAGTAGAGGCACTAAGATGCCTGCTTATAGAATTCGCTGGAGAGATAGCGAAAGGCCTGAAACTGTCTTGCAGCATATGTTAATTGCTGATCCAGATCCTTCTCCTCCTCCCGATTCAGTAAGTTTAGACTCTGATTAAATTATTTAAAGAAATATATCCTTTATTATCTCTTAAGAGCAGTTTTTATTTCTCTTTTAATATCCCTTTGTTTATCGGCTTGTCTTTTATCATGCAACTTTTTACCCTTACCAATTCCAATGGTTAATTTTATCCATGACCCTTTTAAATAAATAGATAAGGGAATAATAGTTAATCCTTTTTTTTCAGTATTGTATTTAAGCTTTACTATTTCTTTCTTATGCAACAATAATTTTCTATTTCGTAATGGGTCGTGATTAAAAAAAGGGCCCACATTTTTATGTGGTGATATGTGAACATTTAATAAAAGTATTTCACCATCTCTGAAAGAGCAATACCCGTCTCTTAAATTTACATTGCCGTTTCTTATAGATTTTACTTCAGTTCCTAAAAGTTCAATTCCAGCTTCGATTGTTTCAAGTATTTCATACTGAAATTTTGCATATCGATTTTCTGAAAGTCGTTTAAAAACCGTTTCTTTTTTAATGATTTTATTTGCTTTGTTTGAAACTTTTGCCATTGCAGTTGTAAAAAATCTTTCCCCAAAGAACAATTCCCATTAATCTTTAATTATGGCAATAATTTCTTCAAGTTTAGATGAATCTAATATTCCTCGCTCAAGAAAAGAGCTGAGGTTAGTTGATTCAAAGATAATTGCTGAAGAAAAAATAAACAAAAATTCAAATTTAGCTCGGCCGAATTCCTTTAAAGAATTTATTGGACAAGAGCAAATTAAATCTTCATTAAAAATTGCTATAGAGGCTTCTAAATACAGAAAGGAAGCATTAGAACATACACTCTTATATGGCCAACCAGGTTTAGGAAAAACTACATTATCTTTATTGATTTCATATGAGATGAATACAAAATGTAAATTAGCAAGTGCACCTTCAATTGAAAGGCCAAGGGATATTGTGGGATTACTTCTTGGATTAAAAGAAGGAGAGATTTTATTTATTGATGAAATACATCGTTTAAATAAATTAACTGAAGAGCTTTTATATTCTGCAATGGAGGATTTTAGGTTGGATCTAACAATGGGAGCTAATAGAGGGACACGCTGCAGAACAATTAATCTACCGAAATTTACTTTGATTGGGGCTACAACAAAACTTGCATCAATTAGTGCTCCTCTTAGAGATAGATTTGGACTATGTCACAAAATTGAATTTTATTCAAATGATGAATTGCACCAAATAATTTTTAATTTTGCTACTTTGATAAATCTTCAATTAGAAAATGATGCTTGTAACGCGTTAGCAAAGATTTCTAGAGGTACTCCAAGAATTGCCTTGAGATTATTAAAAAGAGTAAGAGACTTTGCTCAGGTTATAAAAAATACAAATAAAATTTCTTTAGAAATAGTTGAAAAAGCTTTAAATTCTCAAAAAATAGATAATAAAGGTTTGGACAACATAGATAGGAAATTTTTGTCTTTTTTAAACCTTAATAATAATCCGATTGGCTTAGATTCAATTGCTGCAGGTTTGGGAGAGGAATCATCAATGTTAGAGTTTGTAGTTGAGCCATATTTAATTCAAATTGGATTTATTATGAGAACTCCCCGAGGAAGAAAACTTACATCTTTAGGAAAAAAATACATTAGTTCCAGAAATGAAAAATATTAGAAAGATTAAGCTTTATCTTTTATTGATTTGCTTTTTAATCAATATTGTATATGTCACTCCTAGTTATTCACTCAGCCCACAGGAAGATTTATTTAAAAATGCTTTAAATTTAAGCTCCAGTGGAGAATTTAATATCGCTTTAAAGCAATGGAATAAGTATTTGGAATTATTTCCTGATGATGCAGCAGCTTTAAGTAATAGAGGAAATATAAAACTTGTTAATGGTGATCCTGAAGGTGCAATAGAGGATCAAGATAAAGCCATTGAGTTAGATCCAGGTGAGGTTGATCCTTATATTAATAGAGGGATAGCAGAAGAATCTTTAGGGCTTTGGTTACGGGCAAAAAATGATTATTTATATGTAATCTCAAAAGATAAAGATAATTTTTCTGCTTTATATAATTTTGCTAATGTTGAAGGATCTTTGTCAAATTGGCAGAGTGCAAGGAATTTGTTTTCTAAAGCTTCAGAATCAAATCCAGGTTTTGCTATGGCAAGATCAAGTATGGCTTTGGCGGACTACCAATTAGGAAATATGGAAGAGAGTGAAAAAGAATT
>QCUF01000031.1 GCA_003210825.1 Prochlorococcus sp. AG-676-P15-1
ATATTTCCGTAGTTTTCTACTAAGTTTATTTGAAACTAAATCAATACTTGAATATAGATTCTCTGTTTTTTCTTCGCCTCTGATAATAGTTCCATTAGCAAAAATTGTAACTTCAGCTGTTTGGAATGAAACTCTTGGATTCTTTTCGATTGATAGGTGTATATCTACTTCTTTAACGATATCCTTATAGTGATGAGTTGCTTTTTGTATTTTTGCTTCAGTATATTCCTTTAATGCCCCTGTCAGTTCGAGATTCTTTCCATGGATTAAAATTTTCATAATAAATCTAAAAATATTTTCATACTTCCTAAATCTACATAACTATGAATAATAGAACATCAATAATTAAACAACCTGATAAGATTTCATTTTTTTATGATGTATATAAATTACAAAAGAAATATCAAGACTTATTAATATCAGGTAAATCAAATATGAATTTTATTTGGTTAGGCGAGCATCAACTTTGTTATACCTTAGGAAGAGGTTCGAATATGGATAACTTGCTTTTCTCAACAGATGAACAAGATGTATTTAAAATCGATAGAGGTGGTGAGGTTACATGCCATATGCCAGGACAGTTAGTTACCTATTTAGTTTTAGATCTGAGTAATTTTTATAAAGATTTAAATTGGTATTTAAGAAAAATTGAAAAAATAATTATTAAAACTCTAAGAAGTTTTAATATTGATTGCTCTACTAAAGATGGATTTACAGGTGTATGGATAGGAGAAAGGAAAATTGCTTCAATCGGTATTGGTTGCAAAAGGTGGGTAACAATCCATGGCTTCTCAATAAACGTTAACTGCAAATTAGAAAATTTTAATAAGATTGTTCCTTGCGGTATTGAGGGCTGCCGAATGGTAAATATGTCTGATTACAATAAAAATGTAAATATAAAAGAAGTTAAGAATATTGTTAAAAAAATCATTCATGAAGAGTTTAAGTTTAATTTTGTATAAGAATAGAAGCTAAAAAGATTTGGAAAGTTCATCAATATGAAAGAGTTAGCATATTGGCCCGCAGTAAAATCTCATACAAAAAATGAAAAATTTACCAGTGAAAGAAAAGATATAAACAATCTTGATCATGTTGATCAAATTTGGGAATACTTAAAATTTAAATGTGGAGATACTATAGCTATTAATGATTTGAGAGGAAAAAACAAAGAAAAATTTTCCTATTCTGAGTTAGCTAATTTAATCACTAAAGCATCTAAATCTTTTGAAAATTATGGATTAGTTAAGGGTGACGTTGTTACATTAATCTCTGAAAACTCACCAAGATGGTTAATAGCTGATCAAGGGTTGATGCGATTAGGTGCTATTAATGCTGTAAGAGGCATTAATTCACCTTCATTAGAATTAGAGTATATAATTGAGCATTCTAATTCTGTTGGTCTAATTGTTCAATCTAAGGAAGTTTGGTTAAAATTAAATAAAAGAAAGGAATTAAAGAAAAGATTAAAATTTATTATTAATCTGGAAGATGAACAATTTGAAGATTTAATAAATTGGCCTGAATTTATTAAAGCAGGAGAAAAAAATTCTTTAAAAGATAATAGTTTTGAAAAAGATAATCATCAGATTAATGATATTGCAAGCATTCTCTATACATCAGGGACAACAGGTAAACCAAAAGGTGTTCCCTTAACACATGCAAACTTTTTACATCAAATCATAAATCTGGCCTACATCGCTGATCCAGAACCAGGAACTTCTGTCTTGAGTGTATTACCTATCTGGCATTCGTATGAAAGAAGTGCAGAATATTTCTTTTTTTCATGCGGATGCACTCAATTTTATACAAATCCAAAATTTCTGAAAGATGATATTAAACAAGTTAAGCCAGTTGTTATGGCTACTGTTCCAAGGCTATGGGAGGCTATTCATGATGGCTTTTTCTTGGCTTTAAAAAAAATGCCTCCAAAAAAGCAGAAAATTATAAAGATTTTGATAAAGAATAGTTCAATTTTTAAAAGAAATCTTAGAAAGATCAGAAATTTAGAAATTAATCAAGTAAGTTCTTTAGCAAAAATATCTTTGACGATATCTGCTGTAGGAAGATTTTTTATACATAAGCTATCTTCTACTTTTTTATGGCCAAGTATTCTGAAACAATTATGTGGAGAAAAACTTAAATTCCCAATTAATGGTGGGGGTGCTTTACCTGAGCATGTAGATTTATTTTTTGAATCTTTAGGTATAGATGTTCTAGTAGGTTATGGATTAACAGAAACCAGTCCAGTACTAACTTGTAGAAGAAGAGAACTTAATGTAAGGGGATCTTCTGGACAGCCATTGGCATTTACGGAAATTAAAATAATGAATGAAGAAAAAGATAAGATTCTGAAATTTAGAGAGATAGGTAAGATTCTTGTAAAAGGACCTCAAGTTATGAAAGGTTATTTGAATAATATTTCAGCGACTAAAGATGTTTTATCAAAAGATGGTTGGTTTGATACTGGAGATTTAGGTTTTCTTATTCCAAATGGATCTTTGGTTATAACAGGGAGAGCTAAGGATACGATAGTCCTTTCTAGTGGAGAGAATATAGAGCCAAATCCCCTAGAAACTGAAATCCTTAGTTCTGAATTTATTAATCAAGTTCAATTAGTTGGTCAAGATAAGAAATGTTTAACCGCACTGGTCGCTCCAAATATAGAATTAGTAGAAAATAAATTCTTTGAGAATGATATTTCAAAATTAAATTTTAATAAAAAAATTGGTTTATTTTTTAAGTCGCAGATAAATAATTTGCTAAAAAACAGATTAGGAGCAAGAGTTGAGGAACAGGTATTAGATTGCTATTTTGTGGATGCGTTTACTTTAGATAATGGTTTATTGACTCAAACTCTTAAGCAGAAAAGAAGAGAAATCGTTGATTTATATTCATTACAAATAGAAGAAATGTATAAAAAATAAATTAAAAAAGAAAATTATCTAAGAGATCTTTATATTATAAGGTGTATCATAATTTTTTATGGAAACTAAAAACTCTATATCTATCAAACGTTCAATAGCAATAAAAGCTATTGTGACCCCTACTTGGAAAGAAGACGCTGAGAAGGAATTAAGTAATGCGATTTCTGCAGTTGACCAACAGTTATCACAACTTGAAAATGAGGGGCAACAAATAGTTAGTAATATAAGATCCCAGTCAGTTAATCCATTAGATCCTAGAGTTCAAGAGCAAGTTGGCCAAGTTCAGCAACAAGTTGGTGCAAAAAGGAACGAACTAGAAGAGCAAAAAAGAAATCTATTGCAACAACAAAGTCAAGTTCGTGATTTAAAAATGGATGAAATTGTTGATCAAGGACAGGTCGATAGTTTTTGTGATGTTTCTGTTGGAGATAATCTTATTAAGAAGATGCAAGTTTCAATAACAGTGAAAGATGGGATAATACAATCGATTAATAATAACGAATAAATTTAAAGGTTTAAATTACTTTTTGAATGTAAATCATAGTTTCTTTGGGCCTATTTTTTTGTAAAATATAAACATAACGACCTTTAGGAGTTTTGTAAGTTCTTAAAGCTAGTAAAACTTTAAAAAATCTATCTGATGTCTCACGAAATATTTATGCCAGCTCTTAGTTCTACTATGACTGAAGGCAAAATTGTTGAATGGTTAAAGAATCCTGGAGATAAAGTTGAAAGAGGAGAATCTGTTTTAGTTGTTGAATCAGATAAAGCTGATATGGATGTTGAATCTTTTCAAGATGGATATCTTGCGGCAGTACTAATGCCAGCTGGTAGCACTGCTCCAGTAGGTGAAACCATCGGACTTATTGTAGAGAATCAGGATGAAATAGCTTCTATACAAGAACAAAATAAAGGTAAACAGATTGAAGTATCCAGTGATGCCCAACTCGAATTGCCAAATAAAAAATCTGAAATAAAAGAAGAGAAGCAAAATGAGCTGCCTCAAATTAATGAGCAAGAAGTCGAGATTAAAAGGGAAAAAGTGATAACTACTTCTAATGAGATTCAATTTAATGCCTCTACTAGTAATAATTCTTCAAGAGTAATAGCATCTCCAAGGGCAAAAAAACTTGCTTCTACAATGGGAGTTGAATTAGCAAAAGTGCATGGATCAGGACCTCATGGAAGGATTCAGGCTGATGATGTATTGAAGGCAAATGGCCAACCTGTTTCTATCCCATGGATTGGAGAGGGGAGTTCTCCAGCTAGTATTGGCAGTTCCCACGTTCAATCTGAAAGCAAATCAGAGACATTAGGGAATAGTTTTGGAAACCCTGGGGAAACTGTTCAATTTAATACTCTTCAAAAAGCTGTCAATAAGAATATGGAATCAAGTTTAAATGTTCCATGTTTTAGAGTTGGTTATTCAATTAATACTGATAAATTGGATAATTTCTACAAGAAAGTAAAGCAAAATGGAGTTACTATGACTGCATTATTAGTCAAGGCAGTAGCAAAGACACTTAAAAAACATCCCCAAGTTAATTCAAGCTTTTCAGAAAACGGAATTTCTTATCCAGAAAATATAAATATTGCTGTGGCTGTTGCTATGGAAGATGGAGGGTTGATAACTCCAGTATTAAAAGAACCTTGTAACACTGATTTATTTGAATTATCTAGAGAGTGGAAAGATCTTGTGAAAAGATCTAGAGCAAAACAATTAGAACCAGATGAATACTCAACAGGAACATTTACTTTGTCAAATTTAGGAATGTTTGGTGTTGATAGGTTTGATGCAATACTTCCACCAGGTACAGGTGCAATTTTAGCCATAGCATCATCGAAGCCAACAGTTGTTGCTAATAATGATGGCTCAATATCTGTAAAAAAAATAATGCAAGTAAATTTAACAGCTGATCATAGAGTAATTTATGGTGCTGATGGTGCATCATTCTTAAAAGACTTGTCTTCTCTCATTGAAAACGAGCCAGAAACACTTGTAGCCTAATTTTAATTGAATTTTGCAATTCATAATGAAGAAATAGATCATAAGCTAGAAGCTTATGATTATATTCTTGATGAAACATTAATTGCTAATAAACCTTCTAAGGTAAGGCATGAATCTAGATTAATGATAGTTAGAGATAGTTCATTAGAAGAAGACTTTACAACAAATAAATATACAAAGAATCTCTTGGACGAACTTAGAAAGGGGGATTTGGTAGTTGTAAATGATACGAAGGTGATGAAAGCAAGGTTAAAGGTTGAATTAGAAAATGGGAGATTAGTCGAATTATTAGTTTTGGAGAAAGCAGATGAATCTACTTGGCTATGTTTAGCAAGACCTGCCAAAAAGTTAAAAATAAACAGTCAATTAAATTTAAAATCATCATTGGCAAAAGATATAAAATTGCATATTTCTGGGATTGATAAAGAAACTGGAGGAAGATTTATCAAGTTTCCAGAAAACATAAATGATCTAATTTCAATGAATAATCTCCTTGATATATACGGAGAAATCCCCCTACCTCCATATATAAAAAGCGCCGATGAAGAATCTTTTCATGAAAATAGTTATCAAACTGAATATGCAAGTAATCCTGGTGCAGTTGCTGCGCCAACAGCAGGATTACATTTAAGTAAAAGTCTTATTTCAAATTTAAAAAAAAAAGGCATATTAGTTATGCCAATTACTTTGCATGTAGGTTATGGAACATTTAAGCCAATTGATCAAGAAGATTTATCTAATTTAAAACTTCATAAAGAGTGGGTCAGTGTTAGTAGGAAAGTGGTAGAAGAAATAAAAAGAGTAAAAAAAACTGACAGAAGAGTAATAGCTATTGGAACTACTAGCGTAAGAGCTCTTGAAAGTTGCTATTCGAATGAAATGGAAGACTTAATTCCTATAGCTAAGTATGTTGATTTAGTAATTAAGCCAGGCTACAAATTCAAGGCAGTTGATGGATTATTAACTAATTTTCATCTTCCAAAGAGTTCATTATTACTTCTAGTAAGCGCAATGATTGGTAGAGAAAGATTATTAAATCTATATAAAAATGCCATAAGAGAAAAATTTAGATTTTTCTCTTATGGCGATGCTATGTATATTTCTCCAGATTCATTTCTAGAGAAATAATATTTTTAAGCTTTAACTGGCTCCTGAATTATTCCACTTGGAACTTCAGTAAACATAATTGATGATAAATACCTTTCAGCTAAATCTGGCAAAACAACCACTATAGTTTTACCTGCATATTCATCTTGCTCAGCTAATCGGACAGCAGCAGCAGCAGCAGCCCCACAAGATATTCCTACAAGAAGCCCTTCTTCTTTTGCCAATCTAAGAGCCATTTCGATTGATTCATCATTCGTAACTTGTTCAACTTTATCAACAATTGATAAATCAAGGTTTTTAGGAATAAATCCTGCTCCTATGCCTTGAATTTTATGTGGTCCAGATTTAACTTCTTCGCCATTCATTGTCTGAGTGATAACAGGACTATGTGATGGTTCTACTGCTACAGAAACAATATTCTTGCCCTTCTCTTGTTTAATATATCTCGATACTCCTGTAATTGTTCCACCTGTTCCAACCCCTGCAACAAAAACATCAATTTCACCATCGCAATCATCCCAAATTTCAGGCCCAGTTGTTTTGAAATGAATTTCTGGGTTTGCTGGATTATCAAACTGACCTGGCATGAAATATTGAGAGGGATTACTTTCTGCGATCTCTTTAGCTTTAGCAATTGCTCCTGGCATACCTTTAGAAGCCTCTGTTAAAACAATTTCGGCCCCTAATACTGCCATCACTCTTCTCCTTTCAATGGACATAGATTCTGGCATTGTAAGGATTAGTTTGTAACCTCTTGCTGAAGCTGTAAAAGCCAAGGCAATTCCAGTATTTCCAGATGTAGGTTCAACAATGGTTTTGTCTTTTGTAAGTTTCCCGCTTTTCTCCGCGTCCCATATCATGTTTGCACCAATCCTGCACTTAACACTATAGGCAGGATTTCTACCTTCAATTTTTGCCAATACAGTAGCTTTAGCGTTTTTAGTAACTGATTTTAATTTTACTAATGGAGTGTTTCCAATAGCAAAACTGTTGTCCTCATAAATTTTTGCCATTTATACGTTATGAAAATATAAACTAATTCTAACTATTATTTAGAAAAAAGAGTACATAGGTTTTTATACGGTAAATACTAGGAATTTAAAAATTATTTAATGCTTCAGAAAAGATTCTCCATAAGTGATCTTTATCTTCCAGTCCGACAGATACTCTAATAAGGTGCGAAGGAATGTTAAAACTTTCAACCCAATCTAATTCGTCATAATGAGCTAATAAAACATAAGGACATACAAGGGTAAATTTTGTACCTAAACTAGGTCCTTTTGATATTTGAAGAGAATCATAAAACTTTTTAGCTTTCTCAAGACCTCCTTTTAATTCAAAGGATAATAAGCAACCATATCCCCCATCAGAAGTCATTATGGAATTGAAATTAGGACAATTTTCGGGATGGAAAATATTTTTGATCTCTTTACGTGTTTCTAATCTTTTTTTTAATTCTAAACATGCTTTATTTTGCTCAAAAACTCTTTGTTTTACATCTCTACTAGCTTTTTCTAGTGAAACCATATCGCCATCTGAAAGCATTGGAAGGTTGATTTCATTTAAAGCATTTCTAAATTGATCAATCCATCTGCTTTTTGGATTTAGTATTAGTGACCCAGCAAGAATATCCCCGCTACCTGAAAAGATTTTTGTTAGTGAAGTGAAAACGATATCTGCATGTTCTAGAGAATTTATATTTAAATTTGAACCAATAGTATCGTCAATTATCACAGGTATATTTAATTTATTAGCTATTTCTGAAATTTTTTTTATGTTCACACATTTGAGCATTGGATTACTTGGTAATTCAATAATCAAGGCTGCTGGATTTATTTTTATTATTTCTAATTCAATATCCTTGCAATTTTCTTCTGTTATTAACTTGGCTCCATGAAAAATATGCATTGGTAATTTAAGTACATCTACATATGGGAAACCAATTTGAAGTGTAGGTCTATCTGGAAATAATTTATATATTATTTCTAATGATGTGTATAACGCTGACATGCCAGATGAGGTCAAGTGAACATCATTAGAGCTTGTTTTTGTAAACTTAGAAATTCTATCTTTTATTCTTTGACAACTTTCTATGGCTAAAGATTTTGAAGGGCAATCCTCTAGGCCCAATTCAATTGCAGCCGCTCTTGAAGATATACCGAGACCGGTATGTTGCCAAAAAGATCTTGCATATTTGCTCGCTGATTCTCTAGTAATTAAAAAAGCTAAATTATGCCCTCTTTCGATATATGTAGATCCTTTAGAAGTATTTCTATCACAGTATTTTTTTGCTTTTAAAGCTATTCTTTCATTTGGATAGGGCCAGATACTTAGATCATTTAATTGACTTTCTTTTTTTACTTTTTCACATAATCTTTTTACTAAAGGATTAAGTCCAAAACGAGGATAGATTGACTTTAATAATTCCATGCATTTTGGATTTTTTTCCTCATAATTAATTACATCTTTCCAAGTTGGTAAAGCTACAGAAACAGCATGTTCATTATCAGGAATCGAATATCCCAACTCTAAACTTCTCCATATTGGATTTTTTAGTAAATTTCTCACTTTTAGAATTTATTTAAGGCAAATAAGATATCTGAAATTAAATCATTTGTATCTTCACAACCTACCGACAATCTTATAAGTGAATCATCAATACCTAGGAGGTTTTTTGTTTTGTCATCAACAGATGCATGAGTCATTGTTGCTGGGTGGCAAATTAAACTTTCTACACCACCAAGACTCTCTGCTAATGAGAAATATCTGAGTGATTTACAAAATTTAAAAGCGTCCGATTTGTTTAAATTTAATTTAAGGGTGATCATTGAACCACCAGATTTCATTTGTGATTTTGCTAAATTAAATTGTGGATGTTTTTGATTAAAGGGATAAAAAACTTTACTAATTATTCTGTGATTTTCAATTTCCTTAGAAATTATCTCTGCACTTTTTGTTTGTTGTTCGATTCTTAGAGGGAGAGTTTTTACTCCTCTTGTGATTAACCATGTATCAAAAGGCGAAGGTTGAAGTCCTAAAGCTTTTTGAGAGAAAAGCATCTTATTATTCCATTCCTCATTATTTGTTAGGACTGCTCCACCAAGTGCATCACTATGGCCATTTATAAATTTTGTTGTACTTATAAGAGATAGTGTTGCGCCTAGTTCTAGAGGTTTTTGAATGAGAGCTGTAGAAAAGGTGTTATCTAGAACAACAGGTATTTTGTACTTATTAGCTTCATCACAAATAAGTTTAATATCAAGTACTTTTAAAAGAGGATTTGTTGGACTTTCGAGCCATATTAAAGTTGGCTGAAAGTCTTTAATATCTTTAAAATTTTCTTTATTTGTAAAATCGGTATATAAAACTTCTATTCCAAATTTTTTGAAAATTTTATCGAACATTCTTACTGTGCAACCATATAGATTTGACTCGCAGAGTATTTTATCTCCTGATTTTAATGAAGATGTAATTGCAGTTACTGCGCTTATGCCAGATCCAAAAATTGTACAATATTTGGATTCTTCTATAGATTTCAGTATATTTTCTAGAATTTTAAAGTTTGGATTACCTGATCTGGTGTAATCGAAATTGCCCTTATTACCATATTTAAATGTTGAGGTAGAAAAAATTGGTGGCATAACACATCCAGTTTCTTCAGAAAATGTTTCTCCATGATGAATTGATAAGGTTTTAACACCTGGCTTTTTGATAATATTTTTCTTATTTCCCATTGTTTTCAAAATAAGAATCAATTAAACCTCTCACCAATAAGGTGAGTGATTTAATAATTTGAAGAAAAGGATTTTTATACTTTTCTTGAATAGTATTCAACAACTAATAACTCGTTTATTTCAAGCGCGACCCATTCTCTATCACACTTTCCGTTAATTTTGCCTGTTAACTTAGGTTTGTCTAACTCTATATGAGGTGGAACATTAGCTAAACCAGGGAATTCAATATTTCCTTCAACAAGTTTTTTACTTGCCTTGTTTTCCTTAATGCTAATAACATCTCCTGATTTACATTGGTAACCTGCAATATCAAGAACTTTTCCGTTAACAGTAACATGCCCATGATTTACTAATTGTCTTGAGCCTGGAATTGTCCCACCAAAACCTAATCTAAAACAAACATTATCTAATCTGTTTTCTAAAAGTCTAAGGAGGTTAGTTCCTGTAGAGCCTTCTTGAGCTCTAGCTTTTTTAACGTAACGAACTAGTTGCCTTTCAGAAACTCCATAGTTGAATCTAAGTTTCTGCTTTTCTTCTAGACGAATTGCGTATTCTGATCGCTTGCGACGGGCTTGGCCGTGCTGACCTGGAGGATTAGACTTCTTTGAAGCTTTCCTAGTGAGACCTGGTAGTTCTCCCAAGCGACGCGTAACCCTTAATCTGGGGCCGCGGTATCTTGACATAAGTTTAAATTAAAATTGAGATTTGCAATAAA
>QCUF01000032.1 GCA_003210825.1 Prochlorococcus sp. AG-676-P15-1
AAATGATTCTATCGTTATTCCCTTGAATGATGCAGGTATGCCATTAAACTTTGGTGACGACAATAAAGACATAGCAAATTATAATGACTTCGGTAAAGTGCTTACAAGAATAATTTTCATAATACCATCGTTTTCAAGGTAGTTATTGAAAACTTTAACTTCATAAGATTTCATAGAAAATTTTAAAAAATTATTTTGTTAATCAATAATAATTGATGTTAATGTTCTATCAAATTGCTATCATTAAAGGTAATTTTAAAATTGAAAGTTGGACTCTCTAAGAAAGCCTATATTTAGATCAATATCTTTATTGGCATTTATAGGATTATTAGGAACAGAAGTTAATTCGAAAGGATTATATTTATCACAAGTAAAAAAAGATATTTTTAACGATACAAATAAATTGCAAACTTATAATTTAAATAATTTTCTTGATAGTACTTACTCAAAAATATTTAACAGAGAAAATTTTTTAGCATCTTCAATTGATAATCCAAACCTTTTGGATATAGATGGCCCAAAAGTCTCATTGGTTTTTAAAAATGCGAGCGCTAAAGAAATATTTGAATATTTAGCTGAAATAGCAAATTATGGTTTTGTTTGGGTTAAAAATACCCCTAATCAGGAATCTAAGGTTGATAATGAACGTTTAATTTCTATGTCTTTAAATGATGTGAGTTATCAAAAGGCAATTAATTCTCTATTACTTGCAAGTGGACTTCAGGCGAAATTATATAATGATATTCTTTATGTAGGGCCCAATGTTAGAAATACTGTATTTTCTAAAAGAGCTACAGATGTTTATCAACTAAATCAGATAAGTGCAAGTTCAGCTGCTGATTACCTAGCTAATCTCGGTGCAAGCGTTACTAAGACATTTACCATTACAACTTCTGTTACTTCAGGTGCTTCTCAGTCCCAAGCAGTCCAAGGCGCTTCTACTTCATCTACTACTACAGACCAATCAGAAACATCTGTAAAAATTTATGGTTCTACTATTGGACCTTTAGTTGGTCTCATAGCTACAACTGATGAGCGATTGCAGACAGTTACAATGGTCGGCGATAACTACTTAATAGATTTAGCTAAGACATTTTTAGAAAAATTAGATATCAGGCAAAAACAAGTAGCACTGAGCGTTAAAGTTTTAGATGTTAATTTATCCGACAAAAATTCATCTATGAAAGATTATGGAGGCAGATTTGATGATTCATTTATAATCGGTACGCAGGGAAAAATTAAGTCGGCATTTGGGAGTTTTTTACCCGTTTTCCCTGAAGGTAATACAACAGACGCTACAACAAATCCAGGTGTACCAACTTCTGGCAGAAAAATAGGTTTTACTAATAAATCTTTTTTCGGATTGTTAGAGGCTAGTATTGAAAATGGTTCGACTAAAGTTTTGGCGAGTCCTACTCTTTTACTTAGCGAATCTAAATTAACAGAAGCTGGAAATGATAAAGGAATAGGGAGGAAAATCGGTAGTGAAGGTTTTGTAGTAATTGGGGATAAAGTCCCTGTAGATGCTACTCAAGGAGATGGTGGTGCATGCACCTATAGTTATGACACAGTTGGGGTAAGTTTAGGTGCAAAAATTTTAGGAATAGATGAGAATAATTACGTTTCTTTCACTATGACTCCTATTGTTACTGGGATATCAGGCACATTTAATGTTGTTGGATGTGGATCAGTATCAAAAATAAATAATAGAAGGCTAGATACTGGAGCAATTCGTATTAAAGATGGAGAAACTTTAGTGCTTACAGGAATAATTCAGGAAACAGATGTTGATACAACTTATAAATATCCAATATTAGGAGATATTCCTTTATTAGGTTCATTATTTAGATCAAAACAGACGAACAAAGATATAAGAGAATTAATTATCTTAGTTACACCTAAAGTTCTTGATGATGATTCAACTAATAGTAATAAAAAATATGATCTGCAATTTAGTAGCGAAGAGACTAAAAATTTATATGAAAAGTTAAAAGAGTAAGATATAACTAATGATTGATTAAATTTTTATCCTACTTAATATGCACACAATAAGATTCTGCACCTTTTGAAATTGAACCTAACCACTGGTTACCAAAAATATTTTTTGAACTTTCACAATAATTATTATATAGAGATATGCTATCGATTAATAACGCTCCCGTTCCAGATTTACTTCTGGTGAATTGATTATATTCACTAACGATATCCGCGAATTCTCCTGTAACTGAGCCTGTACATGGTTGCTGTACAGACGCAGAAATAGTATTAGGCTTCCATGAACTCAAAATGACTAATTGTCCGACATATTCAGATTCTAGAATTCTGCAAATATCAGACCAAGGATTTATTGGTGTTTCTCCTTCTGCCTTCAAATTATTTAAAAAATTTAAGGCGATAATCTTATTTGTAGAAGTAAGTTCTTGAGGGCCATTATCAAATAAATAAGTTGAATTACTATTATTAGAAATAATTTGAATATAGATTTTATTTTCTTCAGAAAGGTTATTTGATGTTGGCAGTTGATTAATATGTTGTTTCAAGCTTGTAATCGTATATTCAAATAAATTTTTGCCATTAATTCTTGGAGATAATACTTCAGGATTACTAATACTTTGCCAGTTACCATTAATAATCTTTCCATTATTGTGAAGATAACCTTCATTCATATAATAAGAATTATCTATAAGATAAGTAATTTTATTAGATCTTAAACAAACCCCAAGCCAGCAGCATTGCCCTCCTATGCATGATGGGGAGTTATTATAATTATTTTCCTTTATCTGAGAAATATTAATTTGACTTTCATCTTGTATAGAACTAAAACCTCCTATGGAAGCTATAGATCTTAGTTGATTATTATTAATTCCTTGTTTTTGATCTCCAGCTTCAATTTGGATTTCAATAGCTTTTTTAAATTCATCAATACAAAATGAAATTCCTTTTATTGTGTTTAAGGATCCCCATCCATCAGGACAATTAATTTTTTTATATTGGGTTGATGATGTAATCCCATCTAATAATATCGTTTCTTGAAATTGTATATAAGAGGGAGATACATAATAACCTAATTCATTATATTGAGGCCCATATCTGATTAATGTATATGGTGATTTCTCATTACTCAAACTAGGTCTTAGAGAATAAACGATAGGACACTCTACTTGGTTTAGATTCAATAGATCACCCTGAGGGGTATAGTCACTTTTTGCAAGTGCTTGACTAGGAATGCTTATTCCGAAGAGGAATTCTCCCTCATCAGGCACACTACAATTACTATTCAATTGAGTTACTTCTGATTCACTATCAATAATTCTTTTACTTGATTTAACTTCATCTAAAATAAAATCAAGTGTGTCATTGATTCTTCCATTAATTCCCATTTGAGTTTCATCAATTTTGTTTCCCTTTAAGGCAATCTGCAATATTGAGAATCCAATACCTATTGCCGTCATAGATATTGCCCCTGCAATAATTAGTTCAATGATAGTAAAGCCATTTTTTTTATATAGATTGTTATTCATTTATTTAATAGGACTTACATTTATCTGGGCTTAAAATATTATTTTGATCAATTTGACTTACTTGCATTTTATCGGAAATCCAGTCATTTTCCGAGAATTTTCCTTTAATAATATGACCTGTTGGCGATTTTATAACAAGGCAATTTAGTATTCTTGCACCTTCATTAAAATATTTTGATCCTATTACAATAACTATTGAACTGTCTGAACTTATTCTCCCATTGGGAGTTATACGAAAGTCTTTATTTATTACTTGAAAAATAGAATTATTAATCGCTGGTGCTAAAGAGTTAATGTTTGTAGATTTACCACTGCATGAAATCCTATAACCATAATAATTTTTATCATTTGCTACGCCATTATAAGAAATCGAATTGGAATCAACTGAACATATCGAACCCCATCGTCTTGCATCAAGTCTTACTACTCTTAAATATTCTTTTAATTCTCTCGTATATGAATTTACTTTTTCTACTCTAAGCCAATTTAGGAAACTAGGTAAAATTAATCCTGAAAAGATACTTATCATTCCCACCACAATTATTAATTCAATAATGGTAAATCCAAAAGACTTGCTATTAAAATTAGGTTTTATGATTAAATTTGATTTCATTTTAAATAAGTTGCTCGCACCAGCTATGAGCTTCGGGAGTTAAGTCGATACTTAACCAATGTTGATTATTTTCCCCCCATTTAACTCTATAATTTAAACCTGCAATTGAATTATTTAGAGATTGATTGTTAACCGGCGAAGAGATATTTAATTCTCTTGTGATTAATACATTTTCACCACTAAAAACTTTGCTTCTCTCATTGCCTGGTCTCCATGATTGAGAGAATTCGTTCTCTGAACTTGAATCAATTTTCCAGCTTGGAAGGTTAATTATATTTTCATAGAAATTATTACATTCGTTATTAAATAATATATATTCGCCTTTATTTTTATCATAAGACATAGACCATAAATCTAGTTTCAATCTTTCTATATCTCTCTCGATTTCTTTATTTATAGCCCTTATTAGATTAGAAGAATGAACTGTACCTAGTCTTAAAGATGAAAAATAAATGCCGTATGTAATTACTCCTGCTAAAAGACTTAGGCTAAGTATTGCATCAACTATTCCAAAACCATTTTTCTTCATTTTCTTATTAAGAGAGGTTATTCTGATATCTTTTTGCATTTATTTTCACTGAAAATCTCGCAATGTATCCCAAAGAATAATTGATTTGCCTCTATAGTATTTTATTCCCCAATTAAATTCATCACCATGCCATCCTTTTAATTTATCTATGAAGTTGCTCGAAAATTCCCATGTTTTATCTCCTGACGCATCAAAACATAAATTTTTTACCCATGCTGCACCCTTAAAGTTTCTCATTGTATTTGTATTTGTAGATTGAACTTTTATATTAAATGCATCTAACCAAATTTTAGCTGAATTGTATTCCTGTAAATTAGGTCCTAGATTAATATCGTTTTCACTATTTTTAGTATTAAGTATTGCAAAAGAACCTGGATAGGAATATTGACTATTTTGGCTATTTAATCGATTGATATTAATTGTATTAAAGCTTCTTAAATGATAATTAGAAGTTGTATTATCAAAAAGAAGAAAAACATTATTTGTAGATGAATTAAATTGTGTTCCTGGTGGTAAATCATTAACTTTTTCACCTAAGCCTATAACTTGAATGCTTTCGTTAAAGTTGTTATCTTGAGACCCTCCATATGAAATAAGTTTTAGATTTGAATTCAAAATAAGATTAGTTATTTTATCATCAATTGAATTTCCTAGGGTATTTTTAATATATCCGTATGATCCTCTTGAAGTTACTACTAAGCCACCATTACTTCCCTCTTCTTCATTTGTAATCTGAACCCAATTACTGTTAGGTTGTACTGATATAAAAGTAGTTTTAGGACCATAGATAAAAGCACCAAATTTTTCGCTTGAAATATCACCTGTATTATCAATTAGAAAGCTATGGCCAGGCAAAGTATTATTATCTATTGGAAAACTAATATTTGAATATGAAATGTTATTTTTAAAAAATACTCCACCATTAATATCATCTCTATTACAAACTAATTTATTTGATTCGGATTGATTTTTTTGTTTAAAAAGTATTGTAAGGTTCTCTGGTTTGCCAGTTCCACATTCTTCAGTTCCATTTTTATGGCAAAATTCACCTCCATTGCTTACATCAATATCACCCATTATTTCAAGGATAATTTTTGAATTATCTGTTGTGGAAACTTCAAATTTTGAGCCAGGACCTTTTGAAAAAAGTGAATATATGCGAAAAGTTTTTTGAGTTAAATTCCCAGCATCTAATTTGCAGTTAGTATTATTTTGTTCATAATTTTTTTTAGTACAAATTAATGTTCCTATATCAATTACATTTTTAAGTCGAGGTTGTTTTGGGAGACTTAACGGTTGAATCCATATACCTCCATTCCCATTGTTAGGTAATAATGAATCTCTTCCCCTAGCTAACTCTTTTAAATTTTGGCAGTCGTTAATATCATCAATATTCATCCTCCAAATAATCGATCCTTTTGCGTTATCAAATGGCACTATATTTAAATTACCAAGAAAAAAAGAATCTTTATTATCTGAATTATTTTCACCAATTCCAAAAAAACCAAATCCTGATTCTGAAGTTTCCCCATTAACTTGAATATTGACTCTTAATTTATTTGAAGCTGATTCAGTAGTGCTATTAATTGGGGATGATTTACCTTCAATGAGGATTGAATTGATACCAGAATTTTCAGTTCCTATATATTTTGTAGAAATAATATTAAATGACTGTTCAAATTCTCTTTTTGTATTTTCTGAAGGATTACCAATAACATTTGATCCAACAAATAAATTTCTGATAATTTGTTGCTCTTCTGACCAAGAAAAATTTTCATTAATAGGACAAAAAGGTGCTTTCTGCCTGCCGCTACAGTTTTCTTGATCATTACACCAAGAGTCGTCGCTCCAATATTCATTTGATGGTATGGCCACGTTAGTAGAATCGCATTCTTGTGCTTTGTCTGAGCAATTATTTACAAGCCAAAAATAGTTAAATAATCTCCCTTGACTATTGTCATTTAGTAGCGCCCGTAATTTTGCAATACCTGAATAAGAGGATGATTTCGCTAGAAGTTCTTGTCTATTTATTCTTGATCCTGTTAAACCTAATATAGATGCCGCCATTAAACCACTTACACCTACTGCAATTCCTATCCCCATAATAAGAATCTGAGGCAATGCGAATCCTTGATTATTTTTTATGTATTTAAGTTGAAAATATTTTTTCCAATAAAACATCTAGATAAACGTAAAGTTTTAAACCCTTTACATATTTTAAGTAATTACTTATTCAATTCAATTATTGTTGGCATGCACGATATGTTCTTATACCTTTACCATCTGATTCGCTTGATGCTTTTGCAGTGAATTCATAAACTTCAGAAAGAGCAGCTTGTGGAGCGTAGCAACCTGTGACAGCACTCCCATTTGCTCTATACGCGGTCCCATTAGGGTTCGCTAATACTTGAAATTCTTCATTACCATTGACAGTAGCTAACTGAAATGAGACTGCATAATGTCCAGATGAGGATACGAATGAAGTGTCAGCATTGGCTAGAGCAACTGGAGTTGCATTTTTGCAAACTGGTCCACCAGTAGTGGCTGCATCTGCATGCCCACATTTCTGAAATTTTGCATACTCAGAGAGTTGTAATGCAGTTGAGGGTAAACCTCCGTATTCAGTTTGGTATGCTGTAGCTGCCTTAATTAGTGCCGCAACTATTCCTGTAGCTTCTTTTTGTTTTGCTTTATCAGCAGCAGTCATAAACTGTGGAATTGCTATCGAAGATAAAATTCCGATCATCATAACAACAACAATTAGTTCAACTAAAGTGAAACCTTCTTCTGTTTTCAACTGATTTAGTGAAGATAGATTTTTAATTTTATTAATTCTTATCTTTGGACTAAAAAAACTAGATTTGAAAAAATTTGTCATTTTTTTCAACGATTAGGTACACGATAATACTTATAATACTATTTCTTGCAATAAGTGACAACTTTTACTTTATTTCATAAAGATAATAATTGAATAACTAAATTAAATAATAAGTTAGGGAAAAAAGGGTTATCAAAATTAAAAGTAAAGAAGAAAACGGTTATTCAATAATAGATCTCTCAATTGTAATAACAATAATTGGAATTCTTGCATTAATGTTAATTCCAAAATTTGCTCCAGCTCTTGAATATTTTGAATTATTGATCGCAGAAAAATATTTATTTAAAAAAGTAAATGAATGTCAGATGGGTTTGATTAATAATGATGTATCACCGCAATATAAGTTTAAATCAAACGTTACTGGATTAGGAATCTTTAAAAATAATAAATTTACTTTCTCTTATACAGGGAATTCAGGTGAATGTATTAACTCTATGAATTCAGAAGGCAACAAAATAAAATTAACTAGAACTAATCCTAATCAAAGCTCAAATTATTCATTAATTATAAATTTAATTACTGGAGAAAAAATCTCTGAAGGTCAAATTCCTGAATGGCTTGATTGGTGGGAAGGCTTTCATTCTCCTCTTATTCCCAAAAATGATTCTTCTTTAAATGATTTCTATTAGTAAATTACTCTATTAATCATTTTCAATTCTGAAATGTAAATCTTCTGCTGCGAATTGCCAATAATGTTTAGTTGATAATATTAATTTGTCGATTTTTCTTAAATCAGCCTCTAGCCATTTAGGTCCTAAGTGAGATAATTGAAATTCATCTTCAAATACTTTTTTACCTTTTCTAAACGCTACTATTTTTAGGTTTTCCCCATTTGCTTTGCCCCATGCAACTGTGAAGTAACCTCCTATGAAATCAAACTCTTTCCCATTAAATGCTTCTATGGTTACAGGATGACCAGAACTGCTATAGCCTATTCCGTGACCACTATTTAATACATTTGTATACCCTGGCCCTCTCGAATTTTTATTATTCATCGCTAAAAGATAATTCCATTTGAGTCCTAAGTGTCCATTTGGAATTTTCTCAAGATCTTTATATTTAATCCAATCAAAATTTTCAATTTTTACTTTCCCTGAAATGGGCAACTCATTTTCACCTGCAATAATATTAATCAATTCGATTGGAGCATGATTCACACTAATTATTTTTTTTTGATACCAGTTTATTGATTTACTTTTTAACAATAATTCCCATTCTCCTTGATAGACAGGAAATATAAATTCGTTACTTGTTCCTAATTTGATATTTTTCTTTTTTTTATCTGGGCTTATTGCTTCAATAACAATATCTTGAGGTAACCGTCCCTCACTTATTTTGACTTTGCCTTTAATAGTTAAATTTGGCGCTAACCCTACCCAATTGGGAGCTACATCTGCAATCAACCCTCCAGGGGATCCTACTTTTCTCAAAAAAACTATTTTTTGAGATTGAGTACCAGCGGTTATTTCCCAATTTGGTGGTTCTTTAATTTTAAAAGTATATACTTTATTGTTTTTATCTATATGTCTATAGTTTGAACTCCCTAAAGCCATTTTGAAGTTTGCATATCCATTTTTATTGGATTTTGTACTCACAATCAACCCATCTGGTTTTATTAATTCAGTTTCAATCCCTGCCATAGATAAATCCCCTAAATCATAGTTGCCGTTTCTATTTTTATCATGAAAAATATAAACAGATATATTGAGATTTCCTGGCTCTAGACGATTAAAATTATTAATCTCATATGGTTGAGATC
>QCUF01000033.1 GCA_003210825.1 Prochlorococcus sp. AG-676-P15-1
GCTTAAATTTCCAGAGGTCGCTTTCTGTGGAACTGCTTGAAATTTAGTTTTTTGAAGCTTGTATTCTTGCCTCAGCTTTTGATATTTCATTAAGGGCTTTAATCTTTTCTGAACTTTTTTCATTTTCGGGAAATTTACTAATAGCTGATTTTGCTTTTTTAAGAGCATCTTCAGCATTTTGAATATTAATTTCGGAACCAATTTCAGCGCTGTTAACTAAAACTATAACTTCATCTGACTCTATTTCAGCAAAGCCACCCATCAAAGCTATAGATTTCCATTTTGAATTCATTCTTAGTCTTAAGACACCAATATCAATAGCCGTAACTAAAGATATATGTCCGGGAAGTACACCAATTTGACCAGTGGTACTTGGGAGAATTACCTCTTCAGCATCACCTTCGTAAACATTCTGATTTGGAGCTAAAACCTTGAGTGAAATTGCCATTAATTTAAATTTTTAGAGAGATTAAAATTATTTATGAAAGTTGATAATTTATTTTTCATTTTTAATTTTTTCTGCCTTAGCTTTTACTTCGTCGATATTACCTACCAAGTAAAAAGCTTGTTCGGGTAAATCATCTAGTTCACCAGCTAATATCATATTAAAACCAGCAATTGTATCTTCTAGTTTGACATATTTACCAGACATTCCTGTGAAGATTTCTGCTACGAAGAAAGGCTGAGATAAGAATTTTTCAATTTTTCTCGCTCTGCTAACTGTCAATCTATCTTCTTCAGATAATTCATCTAATCCAAGAATCGCGATGATATCCTGGAGCTCTTTGTATCTTTGTAAAGTTGATTGAACCGCACGAGCTGTCTTGTAATGCTCATCACCAACTACTGAGGGTTGAAGCATCGTGCTGGTTGAATCTAGAGGGTCAACTGCTGGATAAATACCTTTTGCCGCAAGACCTCTAGCAAGAACAGTTGTAGCATCTAAGTGTGCGAAAGTTGTGGCGGGAGCAGGATCAGTTAAATCATCTGCTGGAACATATACTGCTTGAATTGATGTAATGGAACCCTCTAAAGTTGATGTGATTCTTTCTTGTAATGCGCCAACATCAGTTCCTAAAGTTGGTTGATAACCAACCGCAGAAGGCATTCTCCCTAACAGAGCTGAGACTTCAGAGCCGGCTTGCACAAATCTAAATATATTATCTACGAAAAGAAGTACATCTTGCTTGTTTACATCTCTAAAATGTTCGGCCATAGTTAATGCCGATAAGCCAACCCTCATCCTTGCGCCAGGGGGCTCATTCATCTGGCCGAAGCATAACGCAACTTTAGATTGAGATAAATCATCTGCATTGATGACACCTGACTCCTTAAATTCTTCGTATAAATCATTACCTTCTCTTGTTCTTTCACCAACTCCTCCAAAAACCGATACACCACCATGCTCTTTAGCAATATTATTAATCAACTCTTGTATTAGGACTGTTTTACCTACGCCGGCACCTCCAAATAAACCAACTTTTCCACCTTGCCTATAAGGAGCCAATAAGTCGATAACCTTAATTCCAGTTTCAAAAACTTTAGGCTTAGTCTCTAGGTCAGTTAATTTAGGTGCTGATCTGTGAATTGGCGCGGTATCTGAAGTATTTACTGGACCTTGCTCATCTACTGGTTCTCCTAATACGTTAAATATTCTTCCTAAAGTCGCCTCTCCTACAGGAACTGATATAGGTGCCCCTGTATCAGTCGCCTCCATGCCCCTTACGAGGCCGTCTGTGCCGCTCATTGCAACAGCTCTTACTCTATGATCACCAAGTAGTTGTTGGACCTCTGCAGTGAGTGCTATCTCTTGTCCTGCAGGATTCTTGGCTTCAATTCGTAAAGCATTCAAAATTTTTGGTAATTTACCAGCTGGGAATTCCACATCCAGGACTGGTCCTATTACTTGACGTACTACACCTTTTGCTGGTGCTGAAGTTGATGGAGTTGCTACCATTTTTTATTGACTTGGTGAGGATTAGCTGATTTTAGAACAGCTCATAATGCGAAATATTACCACCCCGAGGGTATATTCGTTAACTGGGTTCGGCCAACCGCACAGTTAAAGAGTGGTTTAATTGCTGCTTAACAGATTATGTTATTCATCATACGGTTTGAGTAATGCTCTCTCCAATTTTTTTGACGCATTGCGTCGCATTTATGATCCACCATTAATCTATGGCAGCTGTTTCACTTACAGTCTCTACAGTCAAACCACTGGGAGATAGAATATTTATCAAAGTTTCCGAATCTGAGGAAAAAACTGCTGGTGGCATCCTTTTGCCCGACTCAGCTAAAGAAAAACCACAGGTAGGAGAAGGTGCTCAGGTTGGCCCTGGGAAGCTTAACGACGATGGTTCTCGACAAACTCCTGAAGTGAGTATTGGCGATAAAGTCTTGTACAGCAAATATGCTGGAACAGACATCAAATTGGGAGGAGATGAGTACGTCTTACTTTCAGAAAAAGATATTTTGGCTGTAGTTGGCTAATTTATTTGTTTCAAAAATTATTAAAACTTATTATTAAATTACTTGCCTAACATGGCTAAAAGAATTATTTACAACGAGCAAGCTCGCAGAGCGCTTGAAAGAGGCATTGATATCCTTGCTGAGTCTGTAGCCGTAACGCTTGGACCAAAAGGAAGAAATGTTGTCCTAGAGAAAAAATTTGGAGCACCTCAAATCATTAATGATGGGGTAACAATCGCAAAAGAAATTGAATTAGAGGACCATATTGAAAATACTGGTGTTGCTCTAATCAGACAAGCTGCTTCAAAGACAAACGATGCTGCTGGTGATGGTACTACTACTGCAACTGTTCTAGCTCATGCAATGGTAAAAGCTGGCTTAAGAAATGTAGCTGCAGGTGCTAACGCAATTACTTTAAAAAAAGGTATTGATAAAGCCACAGAATTCTTAGTTGGCAAAATAGAAGAAAATTCAAAGCCGATTAGTGACAGCACTGCTATTGCTCAATGTGGAACTATAGCTGCAGGTAATGATGAAGAAGTTGGCGAAATGATTGCTAACGCAATGGATAAAGTTGGAAAAGAGGGCGTTATTTCTCTGGAAGAAGGAAAATCAATGACTACTGAGCTTGAAGTTACAGAAGGAATGCGATTTGATAAAGGTTACATTTCTCCTTATTTTGCAACAGATACTGAGCGTATGGAGGCGGTTTTAGACGAACCCTACATATTGCTTACGGATAAAAAAATTGCTTTAGTACAAGATCTAGTCCCAGTTCTAGAACAAATAGCTAAAACAGGAAAACCATTAGTTATCATTGCCGAAGATATTGAAAAAGAAGCTTTAGCTACTTTAGTAGTGAATAGATTGAGAGGTGTACTTAATGTTGCTGCAGTTAAGGCTCCTGGCTTTGGGGATAGAAGAAAAGCAATGCTTGAAGATATGGCTGTTTTAACTAATGGTCAGCTAATTACCGAAGATGCAGGCCTAAAATTAGAAAATGCAACTTTAGAAATGTTAGGCACTGGCAGAAGAATTACCATCAATAAAGAAACTACAACTATAGTCGCTGAGGGTAATGAAAAGGCTGTTACTGCAAGATGTGATCAGATTAAAAAGCAAATGGATGAAACAGATTCCTCTTACGACAAAGAAAAACTTCAAGAACGTTTAGCTAAACTGGCAGGAGGTGTTGCTGTTATCAAAGTTGGAGCAGCTACTGAAACTGAAATGAAGGATAAAAAACTTCGCTTAGAGGATGCTATCAATGCAACAAAAGCTGCTGTTGAAGAGGGAATAGTTCCTGGAGGTGGTACAACTCTTGCTCACTTGGCTCCGATTCTTAAGGAATGGGCTGATAAAGTTTTATCTGGAGAAGAATTAATAGGAGCTAACATTGTTGAAGCTTCATTAACATCTCCTCTTATGAGAATTGCTGAAAATGCAGGTTCAAATGGAGCTGTAATTGCAGAAAATGTTAAATCAAAACCATTTAATGATGGATTTAATGCAGCTACTGGAGAATATGTAGATATGTCTGCTGCTGGTATAGTTGACCCTGCAAAAGTTACTCGTTCAGGGTTACAGAATGCAGCATCTATAGCAGGAATGGTACTTACCACTGAATGCATTGTTGCTGATTTGCCAGAGAAAAAAGATGCACCACCTGCTGGAGCTCCAGGCATGGGAGGCGACTTCGACTACTAAATAACTAAATTTTCAGTTTAAAAGGGATTGTTTTAACAATCCCTTTTTTTTTTTAATTTAGGTAAATTTAATACTGCTATATCCAGCCTGCACTAAGAATGATTGCAAGAGATAAAAATATAATCAAAATAGTCCAAGTTATTTTGTTAAGTGATGCTTCAGCACTGCTGGCACTTGTAAACATTGAGCTTCCGCTAGCTGCTATTCCTCCCATTCCATCTCCTTTTGGACTATGAAGCAAAACTAAAAGTATTAGTAGTATTCCAGAACTAACCCATATCCAAGTAAATATTTGATTCATATTTTGAATTTGTTATGTATCTAATTTAAACATGTTGAACGACCTTATTATATCCTTTTAACTCGATTTCTTTGATAAGTGATTTTCCTGTCATCTCTTTTGGAATAGGAAGATTTAATAACTGCAATAACGTTGGAGCAATATCTGCTAATCCTGCATTATCTCTCAAATAAATCTCATTCCCCATATTTGGAATTTTTCTTTTCTCACCTTCAATAAAAATTAAGGGGACTTTATTAATAGTGTGTGCTGTCCAGGGTTCTCCATCAGGACCTTTCATTAGTTCAGCGTTGCCATGGTCTGCAGTGATAAGGATACTGCCTCCCATTTCTCCTGTAGCACTTACTATTTTACCTATACATCTATCGACGGTTTCGATAGCCTTTATAGCTGCGGCCATATTACCTGTATGTCCAACCATATCAGGATTAGCAAAATTTATAACTACAAAGGAATACTGTCCAGTTTTTATAGCATTTGAGCAACTAATAGTTAATTCTTCAGCAGACATTTCCGGGGCCATATCATAAGTTGCAACTCTGGGTGATGGAATTAAATGTCTTTGTTCTCCTGGCGAGGGGACTTCTACTCCCCCATTAAAAAAATAAGTCACATGTGGATATTTTTCAGTCTCTGCGGTCCTGTATTGCTTAAGTCCATTATCTGAAACTATTTGGCCAATAAAGTTGTTGAGAGACTCAGGAGGGAATGCTACTTTAACCGGCAAATTAGCTTCATATTGAGTGAAGGTTAATATATTTACATCAGGGATACTGTTTCTTTTAAAGTTATCAAATTCTTTTTCCGAAAGAGCCTTTATTATTTGTCTGGCCCTATCTGGACGGAAGTTAAAACAAATTAGACTATCTTCATCTTTTAAAAAGTTTTTAGATATTCTTATAGGCTCTAAGAATTCATCTGTAATATTTGAGCTATAACTTTTATTTAAATAATCTTCAGGGGAAATATCTGTTATTTTGACATTAGGACTAGTTAAATTTACAAAAGCTTTTTCTGTTCTTTCCCATATTAAATTTCTATCCATTATCCAATATCTTCCGCATATAGATGCTATTTCTCCTACATTAAATTCTTTTATGCAATCTTCTATTTGTCTAATGTACTTATAAGCACTTTTTGCTGGAGTATCTCTCCCATCGGTAATAACGTGAATAGCTACTTTTTCAATATCTTCTTCAGAAGCCCATTTTATTAATCCTAATAAGTGATCAATGTGGCTATGAACGCCTCCATCTGAACAAAGACCAGTTATATGTAAGGTCCCTTTTTTTTTCTTAATTGAATTAGCTATTTCCTTTAACTCGGGTACTTGGGTTAAGGCGTTATTTTTGACAACATTTGTAATTCTTACAAGTTCTTGTTGAATGATTCTCCCTGATCCAATTGTGAGATGACCTACTTCAGAATTGCCCATTTGACCACTAGGTAAACCCACATCAGCTCCGCTTGCATTAATAAGAGTATGAGGATACCCATGCCATAAAGAATCCATTACCGGGGTATTGGCATTTTTTATTGCATTATCTAAATTTTCTTCACGATGCCCCCATCCGTCAAGAATTGCAAGAACTACTGGACTTTCAGGAACTTTTATTTTATTAATATTCTTGCTGCTAAACTTTGACATCTCTTAATTAAAAAGCAGGGTTTTAAAGAAGTAATCTTTAATTTAGCCGTAAAAGCTGTTCCATACAATTTATATGTAATTTAGTTAGCTTTTGCTAATTTATTAAAGATATTAGATAAAGTTAATTCTTAGATGAATCATGTCCAATCCAGATAAAAAAATCATAATACTTAATGAAGATGAGCTAAGAAAAACTTTCTCTCGGCTAACTTTTGAAATTATAGAAAAGATCTCAAATTTAGAAAATCTCTTATTGGTTGGTATTCCTACGAGAGGAGTTCATCTCGCGGAAGTTTTCAGAAAAGAAATGTTGGATAAAACAGGAGTTAATGTAAATAAAGGAATAATTGATCCGACTTTTTATAGAGATGATCAAAATAGAGTCGGAACTCGTTTAATAGAGGCAACTAATTTCACTTCATCTATAGAAAAAAAAGATATTGTTTTAATTGATGATGTTATTTATACAGGAAGAACAATTCGAGCTGCAATCGAGGCTCTTCTTTTATGGGGGAGACCGAAAAGTATTTTGTTATTGGTAATGATAGATAGAGGTCATAGAGAACTACCAATTCAGCCTGATTTTTGTGGAAGAAAAGTTCCCACTAGCAAAAAGGAGACTGTTCATTTGTGTCTAAGAGAAGTAGATGGTGAAGAAGGTATCTTCTTGGATAAAGCTTAAAAGATATTTCCTAAATTAAATTCACCTAATTCTTTTTCATTAATATCTAGACACTTAAGATAAAGAGATGAATCTTTATTGATTGTAAAATAAAGCTTAAGGATGTCTTCTCCAATTTTACATTCATTGTTCAAATTTATTAATAGAGGTTTTTTATTCCATTTAAAAACCTCTTCATCATTTTGAAAGTCTAATAACTTTGGTATTCCATTCTCAAAAGTTATATCAAAATTTCTTTTCGTTTTAGTTTCTCCAATAATTATCTCGAAAATGTTTTGACCATCTTTACTGGCTTGAAGAATTAACTCAAATGGTTTTTCTGTAGGCCATGTTTGGCCTTTATAAAAAATTGGATGCCAGAAATGTTTTTGTTCTCTTTTATTAAATAATCTAATACATATACCTTTAATTAAGATATCTTTAATTTTTACTCCAGGAGTCATAGCAAGAGCTCCTATTGCTATTGATTCAATCGGTGGCGGAGACTTGATTTGTATTCCTGAAATTTCATTAGCGATCCACTCTTTAATTAATGGAATTTGTGTTCCTCCTCCAACCAAAATCACAGAGTTAAAATCATCTTGATCACAAAATTTCCCTCTAGCTTCATTTAATAAATCCTTAAGTAGGCAATTTAAGTGACTTAAAAGATTTTTCTCCATCAAAATCTTTTCAAGTATTTCTTTACTCATAAAAAATTCTTTTTCTTCATTCTCTGCTGTAAATAGTGGGATAAGGTATCTTCTTTCATATTCAATTTCTGGATCACTAAGCTTACATTTTAATTTTTCTGCTATGGAAAGATTTCTTTCATCTTGACTAGATGGTAAAAAGTAATTAACAATCCACTGATCTATATCTTTACCTCCGACTTTTGAACCCGATTTGCTTATTATTTCAGCACATCTTAATTTTTGCTTTGATATTGCACTCACATCTTTTCCTTGAAACTTCAATAGTTCTGCAATAGGAGCAGACTTACCTTCACCACCTTGTGTTTTGATGACGCTCATATCGATTGTACTCCCGCCAATATCGATAATCATTACAATTGAACCTAATGGAACATTAGTACCTATCCCAGCTGCAGTGGGTTCATCAACTAGTGCTACCTCATTAATAGGCAAATTTTCACAGAGACTTATTAACCACTTTCTATAACCCTTATAAGTGTCAATTGGGGCAGTTAAAACAAGCCTTTTAATGTTAAATTCTATTGGAATATTTTCCCAAAGAATTTTGAAAAATTTTTCACCTGATTCGATGGGACTTAAAACTTTCTCTTTTTGTCTTTCAATAGGATTACCGATTAATCTTTTAAAATTTGAATGAAAATATTTTTCTGAATAAGATAAATTTTTCTTTTTTAATGCAGACAATCCTATCCTTGCAATATTGTCTTCACCTTCGTACCAAACTACTGATGGAACAACTCCTGGAGAAGATGTAATACCAGGTATTTCTATTAAGATAAAATTGCTATCTTTCTCATCCTGAAAAGCTAATACTGTATTAGTGTTCCCCAAATCAAGAGCAAGAGTTCCTGAACAATTATTTTCCATAATTAATTTCTATTTATTTTTTTAAGTTCGTTTGAAAATTTATAATTTTAATGGTGTTAATATTAATGTAAACTATATTGTATAAAGAAATTTCTTCTTATGAACGTATCAAATCACTCCAATATTGATCACAATGATCTTGCAAAAAGAGGAGAAAGTTTAATAAGGAAATCTACTAATAAATATTTAACGACTGTAAGAATTGCTTTTAGAGCTAAACAAAGAAGGTTTGATGATTTTGATGGACTATTAGAAGAGTCAGCTATAAAACCAGTTCAAAGATCTATTATTGAATTAAGTGATGAACAAGATCAGCCAGATTTACTCCCAGGTTAGTCTTGTTAAAAGAAGAAAATAATTGGAGATTAAGTAAAGATATTAAAAAAGGTAAATTTTGTTTTTTAATTGGAG
>QCUF01000034.1 GCA_003210825.1 Prochlorococcus sp. AG-676-P15-1
AATCTTTTTCTTTATTTCTCCTTTTACTCCATTAAAAGCTATTTCTGCTGATTTAAGATTTTTTGCATTAATCAATTGATTAATTGATTCTGCTTGAGTTAAATCTATTTTGCCATTAAGAAATGCTCTTTGACTAAATTCTCCTGGATTCGCAATCCTTACTCCATTATTATTTGATAATAATGTCTCCATTACTTTATTAACAATAATTACTCCTCCATGACAGTGCAATTCAACAATATCTTCTCCAGTGAAACTATTAGGAGAATGCATAACTGTAATTAAAATTTCATCAATAAATTTATTTTCTAAATTATCTTTTATAAAGCCATGAAAAACTCTATTAGACTCCCAAGCATATTTAGATTTTGTTTCTACAATATTTCTACAGGAATTTATTGCTTCTTCCCCTGATACTCTTATAACTGCAATTCCTCCTTTCCCTAGACTTATAGCCGAAGCTATAGCTGCTATTGTATCCTCAGTATCTATAATTGATTCCATCTCTCACTATGCTTTGAATAATTAAGTAGGCTTATCAAAGAAAACTTTTTTGATTGTGATTTCAGAATGAAGTTGATAAAGAATCTTCAATATAAAAAAATTCTATCATTATTTTTGAAACAAGATGGTACTCCCTTTTTTAATGCAAAGGGAGTAGCTGTTGGGGTCTTTTGCGGATGCTTTCCTTTCTTTGGTTTTCAAACTTTATTAGGATTATTTTTAGCAAGAGTTGCGAAAGGTAATCTTTTTCTTGCTGCAATTGGTACTTGGATAAGTAATCCATTTACTTATGTACCTCTATATTTTTTCAATTATAAAGTTGGTTCATTTTTGCTAAAAAATTCACCAGATATTGTTTTTGATAAAAATTTAATGATTGAAGAATTATGGGAAAAAGGAAGTGTTTTTTCATTAAGGTTAATTTTGGGTTCAGCATTAGTTGGATTTTTATTTGCTTCTATTTCAGGAATTCTTGTTTTTTTGCTATATAAAAGAAAAATAAAAAAAACATCATTTTAAAATTATTCTAAGTTTAAATTAACTTATTCCTACCCTTGCAATATCTAATACATCAGCCATTGATTTAATTTGATCAATAGTTTTGTGGAGTTGACTATAACTTTCTAGACCAACACATAAATTAATTATTGCAGGTTTACCAAAAGCAGTTTTTACATTTGCATCGCTAACATTTATTCCTTTATCAGATAATCTCATAAGAATATCTTTTAGGACGCCTACTCTATCTATAACTTCTATTCTTAGTTGAATTGGGAACTTATTGTCAAGAATCTTATTCTCTTGGTTCCATGCAACAGGTAATCTTCTCTCTATTGGGATTGGGATAACATTCTCACAATCTCTTCTATGAATAGTGATACCGTGATTACCTAGAGAGACAGTTCCAATTATTTCTTCCTCGGGAAGTGGACTACAGCATTTTCCGATTCTATAATCTAAGCCTTCGACCCCAGTGATTGGTGATTTATTAGTTGCATTAGATTTGGTTGCTATTGAATTATTTTTATTTATAAGAGATCTTGCTAATTCTTCGTTAGATTCATTTTTAATTTCTTCTGTTTGTATTTTAATTTCTTCTCTTAATCTATTCAATACTTGATGTAATGTTAAGCCCCCAAATCCTAATGATGCTAATAAATCTTCCGTAGACTTTAAATTACATCGATGTGCAACTTGTTTCATGGCATCACTTGAAATTAATGATTCAAATCCATTACGACCTATTTCTTTTTCAAGCAGATCTTTTCCTCTTTTAATAGTTTCATCTCTATGACTTTTTTTATACCACTGCCGAATTCTATTTTTTGCGGTTGGAGTAACTACAAAATTCAACCAATCTAAGCTTGGAGTTGAATTATTATTAGTTAAGATTTCGATAAAGTCCCCATTTTGCAATGATGTAGATAGAGGAGATAGCTTTTCATTTATTCTTATACCATTACAATGATTGCCTATTTCTGAATGTATTCTGTAAGCAAAATCGATTGCAGTAGATCCTTTCCTTAGGCCAACAACATCTCCTTTTGGTGTAATCACAAATACCTCTTCATCGAATAAATCCTCTTTTATAGAGGCGAGATAGTCATTATGGTCTTTCTCATTACCCTCTTGTTGCCACTCTACTAATTGTCTAAGCCAATTAAATCTTTCTGCATTACTAGATGCAGGTGAACCTCCTTCTTTATATTGCCAATGTGCAGCTATTCCGAATTCTGCAATTTGATGCATTGAACTCGTTCTTATTTGAACTTCAATAGGCCTATGTCTGCCGATCACAGAGGTATGCAAGGACTGGTAACCATTTGGTTTTGGTAAACCTATATAATCTTTAAATCTTCCTGGAATTGGTCGAAAAGTATCATGAACGACTGCTAAAGCTTTATAACAGCTATCTGAATTGCTTACAATAATTCTTAAGGCAGCAACGTCATAAATCTCGCTAAATTGTTTTTGTTGTCTTTCCATTTTGCTCCAAATACCATAGAGATGTTTTGGTCTTCCCGTTATTTCAAAATTTACTAAACCTGAAGAGACTAAGTTTTCCTTCATCAAATTTAAGGTAACGTTTAACCTTTTTTCTCTATCACTTCTTTTAACAGCAATTTGATCTTTTAAATTTTTATATTCCTCTGGTTCAAGAAATTTAAATGCTAAATCTTCTAATTCCCATTTAAATCTATTTATTCCTAACCTATTTGCTAAAGGGGCATATATTTCTCTCGTTTCTCTTGCAATTCTCTCTTTTCTCTCTTCATTAAGCCATTGAATTGTTCTCATATTATGTAGTCGATCTGCAAGTTTAACTAAAACAACTCTTATGTCGCTTGCCATAGCTAAGAACATTTTTCTAAGATTTTCAGCCTGTGCTTCAGTTCTATTATTAAAGTGAATACCTCCTAATTTAGTTACACCTTCTACAAGTACTTTTACTTCTAAGCCAAAATTAACTTCTATCTCTGAAAGAGCAATTCCTGTGTCTTCAACAACATCATGTAATAGGCCGGCAGCTATAACTGATGAACTCGCGCCTATTTCTTTAAGCAGATCTGCAACAGCTATGGGATGAATTATATATGGCTCTCCACTTGCCCGAAGTTGCCCATTATGAGCTTCATAAGCAAGTTTGAAAGCTTTTCCTATAAGATCTTGATTCGAATCATTTTTTTTATTTGATACTTCATAGTTTTCAATAATCTCAAGAAGCCAATTAGGTATATTTATCTCATACTTCAAAGATTCACTTTCATAATTTTTATTTTCAGGCAAAATGATTGTTGAAACTTTAATTTCATTTTTTTCTTTTGAATTCGCAGTTGCCTCAGCCATATAATGTTCCTTTAGATTTATTTTATTTAGGACTAGAGAAATTTGCTACAAAATTATGAAAATAAATAAAAGCAAAATTCTTGAAATCAGGAATCTAAATGTCAAATATGGTCCTAATCAGAAATCTACCATAAAAAATTTTAAATTAGATTTGTTTAAAGGAGATCACTTAGCAATAATAGGTCCTTCTGGATGCGGTAAAACAACATTTGCAAAAACAATTGTAAATATGCTTCCTAAAGGTTCTATTACTCAGGGATTTATAAGAATATCTGGAGAAAATCTAACTAAAATTGGTAAAAAACAAATTCAATTATTTAGAAGAAATAATTTTGGATTTATTTATCAAGATTCCATAAAAAAACTTAATCCTTTAATGACAGTTGGAGATCATTTAAAAGAATTAATCAAAACACACTTTCAAAACTATCCCCCTTTAATTATTAAAGAATTAGTAGAAGAAAATTTTAGAAAAGTAGGAATAGATATTGAAAGATTAGATTCATTTCCTCATCAATTTAGTGGGGGAATGAGACAAAGAGTTTCAATTGCAATGGCTTTAGCTTTGAAACCTAAAATATTAATAGCAGATGAACCTTCAACCAGTCTGGATTCTAAGACTAGTTTTGAAGTAATGAATCAAATTCTTTATTTATGTGAGAAATCTGGAACTACTTTGGTTTTGATTAGTCATGACATTAATCTTGCGGCAAAGTGGTGTAAAAAAGTCGTGATAATGGATCAAGGATTAATTCAGGAGCAAGGAAATATAAAAGAAGTTTTTAAATCCCCTAAATCAAAAATTGGAAAGAAATTAATAAATGCAGCAAATATATCTTTGAAGGCACGAAAAATAATTACCTCTACAAATGATGTTGTTTTAGAGGTTAATAATTTAAGACATTGGTATAAATTAAATTCTTCAATTTTCAGACCCAAATGGAATAAGGCTTTAAAAGAAGTAAGTTTTAAATTGTATCGAAATGAAGTCCTTGGAATTGTTGGATCTTCTGGGAGTGGAAAAAGTACTTTATGTAGAGCTTTAATAGGACTCTTGAAGGTGAGAGGAGGTGAAATAAAAGTTTATGAAAGAAATTTAGAATTACATAAAAAAAAGTCTAATAATTTCAAAAATATACAAATAATTTTCCAAGATCCTTTTTCAAGTTTGAATCCAAAAATGAAAATCAAAAATATTTTGAAGGATATATTTTTAATTCAAAAAATATCTAATAATTATCAAATTAATGATGAGATTAAACTTATTTTAAAAAATTTAAATCTACCTTCAGATCCTGAATTCTTAAACTCCTACCCCTATCAATTATCTGGTGGTCAATTACAAAGAATTTCAATTGCAAGATCATTATTATTGAAACCAAAAATCCTCATATGCGATGAAAGTGTAAATATGTTAGATGCATATGTAAAAGTTGAGATACTTGATTTACTTAGAAAGATACAAGAAAAAATGGATTTAACTATAATTTTTATTACTCATGATTTAGCAATTGCAAAGAAATTTTGTAATAGATTATTAGTTATGAATTATGGACAGATTATTGAAGAAGGTGATTCAGATACAGTTTTTTCTAACCCTAAGAATAATGTTACAAAAACGTTAGTAAATAGCTCCTTAAACCTTAATTAATTTTTTTAAGACTCTCAATAACTTCTGAAATTCTTGGGGTAACTCTGCTTCAAATTTCATTTCTTCTCCATTTATAGGATGAAAAAGTCCTAGCTCTACAGCATGTAAAGCCTGACCAACCAATTTGCAGGGAAGCTTTTTACATCTTCCATATAAAGGATCACCTAGAATGGGGTGATTGATATGTGCACAATGAACTCTTATTTGATGAGTTCTTCCAGTATCTAATTTGAAGCTCATTAATGAATAATTTCCTAATCTTTCTAATAATTTCCAATAAGTACATGCATATCTCCCGGAATTTTCATCAACTACCGCATACTTCAATCGATTTAGTTTATCTCTACCTATATGTCCAACAATTTTACCTTCTGAAGTATTTGGGACTCCATGAATTACCGCAATATAGTTTCTTGAAGCGATTTTTTCTTTTATTTGTATTTGAAGATTGACCAGTGATTCTTGGCTTTTTGCTACAACCATACAGCCAGAGGTGTCCTTATCTAATCTATGAACTATCCCAGGTCTTAACTTGCCATTTATTCCAGGTAAATCTTTACAGTGAAAGAGTAGTCCATTTACTAAAGTGCCTGATTTATGTCCTGGAGCTGGATGGACTATGAGTCCTGATTGTTTATTAATTACAATGATGTGTTCATCTTCAAAAAGGATATTTAAGTTCATCTTTTCTGGCTTTAAATATATGAGAGGTTCTGGAGGAGGCATCCAAATTTGTATATTATCTCCTGTTTTTAGTGGGGTTTTAGCTTTTGCAGTTTTGTAGTTAACAAGAACTAATCCCGAGTTTATAAAATGTTGTATTCTTGCTCTACTTTGTTCAGGCCTCTTGCTTACTAGCCACCTATCGAGTCGCATAGGAAGTGACATTTCATAAGTAATTTCTATTAATTCACCTTCTCCTACTCCAAAAGCTTTTTTATTACTTGAGTTCATATTGGCACTTCCAAAGCAATCTTTCCTAGCATTTGATTGCGATAATCTTCTAATAATTTGTGAGCCATTCTTCTTTTATCACCTGAGGTATGTTTCAAAGCTATAAGATCAATCCATTCATGAGGGCTATCGAAGTTCTTTAATATATCAACTCCATATCTATCAGATATCTTTGAAAGTGAAATATTCGCATTTTTATCTTCTTTTAATTTAAAAATTATTTTTATAAATTCAATAGCAACACTTTCTATTTCATAAGCAGCTTCTCCTATATCATCACAAAGTGCAAGATTCAGAGCCGATTTTTGATTCTCTAAATTAGGAGGTATAACACCGGGGGCATCAAGCAAATCTATCCCACTGTCTAATCTGATCCATCTAAGATTACGTGTTACTCCTGCTTTCCTAGCGCTTTCAACAACTTTTTTCTTGGCGATTCTATTTATTAATGCAGATTTTCCTACATTAGGAAAACCGAGGGTAAGTGCTCTGATCGGCCTAACCTTCATTCCTCTAGATAACCTTCTGTTATCAATTGATAATCGGGATTCCTTAGCAGATTTACAAATTTCTTTAATTCCTTTACCATTTTTTGCATCACACCAAAGAGGATATATATTATCTTTTTTAAACCACTTGTTCCAATTAGTTATAGTTTCTGTAGTTATCATATCTGCACGATTTATGACAAGGATATGTTTTTTGTTTCTAATCCATTGATTAAGATGAGGATGACCTGTTGATAAAGGGATTCTTGCATCTCTAACTTCTATAACTAAATCTACTCTATTTATCACTTCAGTTAGTTTTTTTTCGGCTTTAGCAATATGGCCTGGGTACCATTGAATTTTAGGTATTTCCAATTGATTAAATCCAACAAGATGTACGAGTAAACCTTTTGATTCTTATTAATTTCAAAAGTAATTACATTTAATATTAATGTAAACATAAAATATTTTTTATTTTTATAAATTTTATTTTTCTACCTAATTTTTAAAATTTATTAAGGCATAAGTAACACTTAGTACTTTTTAACCCAATAAGCTCAAATTAACGTTAGGGTTTCATGGTAAAAATAGGATGTTTTAATGTCGAAGTTGTCTCTTTCCAGTCTTGATAAGTCTAAATTAGAGGGAAAAAAAGTTCTTGTAAGGGTTGATTTTAATGTCCCATTAAATGATAGTGGTCAGATTACTGATGATACTAGAATAAGAGCAGCAATTCCTACGTTAAAATATCTTATAAATAATTCGGCAAAAGTTATATTAGCTGCTCATTTTGGAAGACCTAAAGGGACAGTTAATGAGAAAATGAGATTAACCCCAGTTGCTGTAAGATTAAGCGAGATATTGGAACAAAAAGTTAATCTGACTGAAAGCTGTATTGGTGAAGAGGCTTTAGCTAAATCTAATAGTTTAAATAATGGCGATGTTTTATTACTAGAAAATGTTCGTTTTTATGAAGAAGAAGAAAAAAACGATTTAGATTTTGCTAAAAATTTAGCTTCTCATGCAGATATGTATGTTAACGATGCTTTTGGAGCTGCGCATAGAGCTCATGCTTCAACTCAAGGAGTTACACAATTTCTAGAGCCAGCTGTTGCAGGATTTTTGTTAGAAAAAGAGTTGAAATATTTACAGGGCGCAATTGATGCTCCAAAACGTCCTCTTGCAGCAATAGTAGGAGGTTCTAAAGTAAGTAGCAAAATTGGAGTTTTGGATTCTCTTTTAGATAAGTGTGACAAAATTATTATTGGCGGAGGTATGATTTTTACTTTTTACAAGGCCAGAGGATTAGATGTTGGGAAGAGTCTGGTTGAGGAAGATAAACTTGAACTAGCAAGAAATTTAGAGGTAAAAGCAAAAACCAAAGGGGTAGAGCTTCTATTACCATCTGATGTATTACTTGCAAATGAGTTTTCTCCTGATGCAGAAAGTAAAGTCTCTCAAATAGATTTAATAAGTGGTGATTGGATGGGCCTAGATATTGGGCCACAATCAATCAAGGATTTTCAAAATGCTCTAGCCGAATGCAAAACAATTATCTGGAATGGCCCAATGGGTGTTTTTGAATTTGATAAATTTGCTGAAGGTACAAATGCAATAGCAACAACCTTGGCAGATTTAAGTTCTTTCTCTGAGGTTTGTACAATTATTGGAGGGGGAGATTCTGTCGCTGCTGTGGAAAAAGCTGGCTTGGCTGAAAAAATGTCACATATATCTACTGGTGGAGGGGCTAGTCTAGAACTTTTAGAAGGTAAAACTTTACCTGGAGTAGCAGCTTTAAAAGACGCCTAAATTATATTTTTTCAACAATTTCAACGCTTTTAGTGAAAGAAATAGTTCCCTTTGGATGAGCGATAATACCTGACCATATTTGTCTAGCTGGTTTGGATGATGCTCTAGTAGTTTTAAAAATGCCTCCAGAGGCTAAAGGCTCAATATTGATTTCTTGTTTTAAATAAGAATCATCCTGATGCGATATTATTCCTCCAGCTATAATTACATCACCAAGTGGTTCATTTAGAATAATATCAATATCATATTTTGTACCAGTAAGAACTTTCTCAGGAATTCTAAAAATAATATCTATTTTGTTTTGGTCATTTCTAATAGTAGTTAATAG
>QCUF01000035.1 GCA_003210825.1 Prochlorococcus sp. AG-676-P15-1
TGGGAACCTTATCAGGGATCGATTAAAAAGCCAAAGACAGGTGATTTGCTATTTATACCTCAAAAACCCTATATGCTTTTGGGTTCTTTAAGGGAACAATTATGTTATCCAACAGAAGTCGACAAATTTAGTGATGACCACTTGATTTCTGTTCTTAATGAAGTGAATTTAAATTCAATAGTTGAGAGATATCCCAACCTTGACGTCAAACAAGATTGGCCAAGAATTCTATCATTAGGAGAGCAGCAAAGATTAGCCTTTGCAAGATTACTACTAAATTCTCCAAGATTTGCTGTATTAGATGAAGCAACTAGTGCACTCGATATTAAAACTGAAAAAAAACTATATAATTTATTAAGAAATAGAGAATTATCATTGATAAGCGTGGGACATAGACCTAGCTTAAAGGAATTTCATGAGAATATTTTAGAATTAAATGGAAAGGGAGACTGGAAACTATTTACTACAGATAAGTATAATTTTAAAAATTAGGCTATAAACATGAACTCTAATCAAGAACAAAATAATGATGAAACTATGGATGAAGAAACAATAATTTCTGAAGAAATTAAAATTGATGAGCAGTCAGTTGAAATTGAAGATAAATATAAGTTTGGATGGAGCAATTATTCAGAAATAACAAATGGAAGATTTGCAATGCTTGGATTTTTAGCAATCATCTTAATAGAATTAATAAGTCAAAAATCATTTCTAAATTGGGCTGGCATATCTTAATTAATCATCAAATCTCGAGCTGTTATCTCTGGGTTTATTTTTTTTTGTTCCTACTGTATATCTTCCAGTTTTGTTTTTTGAAGTTGATCTTGTACTACCTTCTGTACTTCTTGTTTGACGAGGCTTTTTTACTTCATTTATATTTGTAGAAAATGATGCATCTTCTACTTTTTCTCTTGAAGTCTGAGATCTTATTGATGACCTCGTTGGTTTATTAGAGGAGGGAGTAAAATCCTTTAGAGAGGGGTTATTTGATTGTCTAGAAACTTCTTGATTAGGTAATGGCCTAGAGCCTCTTTTGATTTCACTTCTTGATGATCGTCTCTCTCCAAAACTTCCTCTTCTATCCTCGGTAGAAATCCTATTATCATCAGACCGATTTCTTCTTCTCCTTGGTTCATCATTCTCAAATTGACTAGACTCTCTTAAAGAAGGACGCCTCCTACTTACTGCGGCCTCAGGAATAGCTCTTGATATGTTTCTCCTTTGCGATCTACCTTCCATATAATCATCTTCTAAGTCATCATCTTGAGGTTTGAATCTTCTAAAAGGTCTATCAGAATCTTCAAATTGATCATAATCACCATTAAATCTATTTCTGGAAGAATTTCTTGGAGTATCTGGAATCTGATCATCCTCAAAATAAGAAGATCTTCTTGCTTGATCAGTAGCAACACCTCTTAATCTAACGCTTTCATATGCAAAGAATACCGTCGTTCCTGCTAACAAAAACTGTCCAAATTGCAAGATAGGATCTAATCTCCATCCTTGAAAAAATAATATTCCTCCACATAAAAGACCTATTGCTGCAAAGAAAACATCATAATCTCTTGCCAGCGCAGGTTTAAATGACCTCAAAAAATATAGGCCACCTCCACATACAGCTAGAACGATGCCTACAATACTCGCCCAATTTAGACTAGCATTGACCACTTTTTTTTCTCCAATACTTATTTTTAAAGATGCAATAAAACACCCTATATATATAGTTTACTTAAAACTTTTATAAAAACTAGCGTCTACGTGTAGCTGAAGTACGTTCAAGTGAATCTTTTTGGCTAACAAAGATCAAAAATGCAGCTGCTGGAATAACTATAAGTAAAGCTGCTGCGAAGAAACTCGCTATCATGTTGAAACCAGAACTGCCAGCGACTTCAGGAGGAACATCACCCAATAATATTAGATTTGAAATTTGAATCACTTTTTAAAAATTAAATTCTGAATTTATAATACGAATTAAATCCTAACTTATGGGATATTTATTAAGATGGATTAAATAATTGTCATTTCATTGTCTCAAAACTATTTACACGTTTTAGATCTTACGCTAGGAATTCTTTTATCGTTTCTAACGCTAGTCTTTTTAATAAGATTAATATTAACTTGGTACCCAAAAGTTGATTTAAATAAAAGTTTTTGGTTATTAATTGCAATCCCAACAAGTTCGATTTTAAACTTTACAAGGAAATTGATACCTCCCATTGGCGGAGTCGATGTTGGCCCAGTCATCTGGATAGGAATAATAAGTTTCCTAAGAGAAATATTAGTTGGCCAACAAGGTTTAATCAAATTAGCTATTCAAAATACTATAAATTAAGAAAGCTTCATATTGCATTTATTAATTAGGTAATAATTCTTCCTCAACGTATTTTGTATGAATTTTGCCTTCCATAAATTTCGTTTTATTGAGAAGAGTTAAATGGAAGTTAATTGTTGTTGGAATTCCTGTTATTGCGCATTCATTTAAAGCTCTATTCATTCTTTTTATAGCAGTATTACGATCTTTGCCCCAAACTATTAATTTTCCTATAAGCGAATCATAAAATGGGGGAATTTCATAACCAGTATAAACATGACTATCAACCCTTACTCCAGGCCCCCCTGGAGGAAGCCATCCAGTTATTTTTCCGGGCGATGGGCGAAAATTATGTGAAGGATCTTCAGCATTAATTCTGCATTCAATAGCATGACCGTTTAATTGAATATCTTCTTGAGTAAATCCTAAATTATCACCTCCAGCTATTTTGATTTGTTCAGCGATTAGATCAACACCAGTAACCATTTCAGTTACGGGGTGTTCAACTTGAATCCTGGTATTCATTTCCATAAAGTAAAAATTATTATCATCATCTACCAAAAATTCAACAGTTCCCGCTCCTTCATAACAGATACTTTTTGCAGCAGCAATGGCTGCGTTACCCATTTTTTTTCTAAGAGAATGGTTAATAGCTGGGCTGGGAGACTCTTCTAATAATTTTTGGTGTCTCCTTTGTACAGAACAATCTCTCTCTCCTAGATGAACAACATTACCTGACCTATCAGCAAGTATTTGAATTTCAACATGTCTTGGCTTTTTTATAAATTTCTCCATATATAACCCATCATTTCCAAATGCGGCTTCTGCTTCTCCTTGCGCCGCTTTAAACATTTTTTCTAAATTAGCCTTATCTTCAACCAATCGCATTCCTCTCCCACCTCCTCCAGCTGTTGCCTTAATTATGACGGGATATCCAATTTCTTGTGCCATTTCGTAGGCCTCCTCAATACTCGATAATAAACCTTTGCTTCCTGGAACAGTAGGTACTCCGACTCTCTCCATTGTCTCTTTAGCAGTAGATTTATCTCCCATTGATCTAATCGCATTAGGAGATGGACCAATAAAAGTTATGCCATGATCCTTACACATTTCTGCAAATTTATCATTCTCAGCAAGAAAACCATAACCTGGATGAATAGCATCAACTCCTCTTGATGTGGCAGCAGCTAAAATATTAGGAATATTTAAATAACTCTTGTTACTTAGTGAGTCCCCAACGCAAACTGCTTCATCTGCCAATTGGACATGCAATGCCTTTTTATCTACAGTGCTATAAACAGCAACAGTTGCGATATCAAGCTCTCTACAACTTCTGATAATTCGTAAAGCTATTTCTCCACGATTAGCAATTAAAACTTTTTCAACCATCACAAAATTAAATTGAAGAAATAAAAAATTAATTTAAATTGAAAATACTTTAAAAAGTATTCAATAAAATTTTTGAATTTCAAGAATGCATTGGTTAACAATACAACCTAAAACGTTATATGTGGATAATTATTTATTTATGCAATAGAAAAAATCAGTCATATTAAGTATTTAAAACTTAGTTAATTAAAACAAATTTTTTAAGAATTTAAACCAAGAAGATTAATAAAATATTATCGCAAATTAATGCGATTAATGTATGATGACTTAGTGGTTTAAAAACACCCCTTTGCTCGAAAAACCTTTGCGGACGTGGCGGAATTGGTAGACGCGCACGTCTAAGGAGCGTGTGGCTTAGGCCTTGCGAGTTCAAGTCTCGCCGTCCGCATTTAATGTATTTTGAATTGACTGCAATGAAAAAAAAATCAATTGCAGTTGTATTTATCTCTAATGGGCCTGGGGAATTATCAACGTGGGTAAGGCCAGTAATAGATTATCTCAATAAGATAAATGATACTTCGAAAAATATTGATAAATTAAATTTCTCCATAAGATTAGTTTTAGTACCATGTCCAAATGCTACGGGTAAAGAATATGAAGTTGCCAAATCATGGCGGAAATTTGATTTAGTTACAGAAGCTAAGTCTTTTTGGAAATTATTAATCAGGCCTTATCAATATGCAAAATGGCCTGAAAAAGGAATCGTTATTTTTCTTGGAGGTGATCAATTTTGGAGTGTTTTGTTAGCAAAACGATTAGGTTATATCAACATCACATATGCTGAATGGATTTCAAGGTGGCCACGTTGGAACAATGTAATTGCAGCAATGAATAAAAAAGTCAAGAAAAGCATTCCTCAAAAATATAGAGATAGATGTAAAGTTATTGGCGATTTAATGGCAGACATCACAAATAACAAAGAAATTGCTTTAAATCTTGGAGAAAAAAAGTGGATTGCTTTACTACCAGGTTCTAAAAAAGCAAAGCTCATGGTAGGAATTCCTTTCTTTCTTGAAATGGCTGATTATATTAGTAACAACAATAAAAATATTAATTTAATTATTCCCTTAGCACCAACTACAAGTATAAGAGAATATTTATTCTTTCAAAGTAATAAAAATCCCATAACAAAACATTATTCATCCAAAATAAAAAAAATTAAACAAATTAAAAGTTCTGTTTTTGATTATGTTATTGAAACCTCAAATAATACAAAAATTTATTTAATTAATAAACATCCTTGCTATGAAGTCCTAAAAAATTGTGATCTTGCAATTACCACAGTTGGAGCAAATACTGCTGAATTAGCCTCACTTACTATACCCATGATAGTTGTTCTCCCCACCCAACATTTGAATGTAATGAATGCTTGGGACGGTATCTTCGGAATAATCGGGAAGATTTCTTTTATCAATAAATTCTTCACTTTTATAATTAAAAATTGGTACTTGAAGCAGAAAAAATTTTTTGCATGGCCAAATATAAAAGCTAAAAAGTTAATTATTCCAGAAAGAATAGGCAAAATTTCACCACAACAAATCGCAAATGAAGCTATATTTCTTTTAAATAATAAAAAATATTTAAGAGAGCAAAAAAATAATTTATCAAAACAACGAGGAAAAACTGGTGCAGTTAAAAAATTAGCTTACATAATTTTTAATTCGATCAAAAAACACAGTTAATAAAGAAATAATTACCAAGGATCATCAATTTCTAAAGATTCTGATTTAGGATTTTCTATAAAAATTTTTTTTTCTTCAACAGGTTCAATATCTAAAGGTTCTTGTGACCTTTGAATCGGTCTCTTTGAAGCCCGACTAGACATAGAAGGCTTTTTAACAAAAAATTCCGTTATATTTTCTTCATCAGTTTGATTCTCTAATTGTTCAGAGGTGTCATTATCCATATAAAGTTGTTTTTTATTTTTTATTTTTTCTTTTACAGTTTCAATTTCTACATATTCAAGTTCTTCTTCATACTCTTCTTCTTCTATCAATTCTTCTTCATTAATTTCTTCCATAAAGTTATTTTGTTCTTCTAATTCAGAACCTGACAATAGCTGATTCTCCACTGGAACAAGATTTGCTGTATACCTATTTGCTTCCCTTTCTTCCCAAGAAGAACCGCCTACCCCAAGCTTCTCTAGTAATCCACTGCTTAATTGATTCAGTTTTTCTTCTGCACCTTCATAAACAATTATTCTGTCAGTGCCACTACTTACTATCTCATCTACAGGAATTTCCCAAGTACTTAATACACCTTCACCTAATAGAGGAACGCCTACCGCACCCATAACAAGAGAAATCAAATCCCCTGTCTCAATATCGAAAGAAAATCCAAGAACTCTTCCAAGAAGCTGACCAGATTCCGTAATTACCTGGCAATTTATAACTTTCCCATATCTTTCAGGAGAAAAACCATCGCTCAAAGAATCCAAAGAATCCACTAAGATCACATCACCCACCTGCTTTATGCTTTCAAGGGGCATCCATTTAGGTAAGCCTGGCAAAAATCTTGTAAGAGGATTATCTCTAAGACCTAAAGCAACTACCTCCCTTCTATCAATATCAACAACTACTTCACCTACAACCCCTAATCTCCTGCCTGTATCAGTAGTAATGACTTGGGTCCCCATAAGTTCCGATCTTAACCATAGACGTTCGCTAGGTACGGAATTACGACCATTATTATTTGTGGATGTGTTAGACAAACTCATTAATATCTTTCTGACATTCTGACGTAAAAATTTAAAAAAGTGTGATTATGCAGCATTTGGTAATCCAACAACTTGAGTATTAGCACCTCTTGCTTGAGCAACGCCAATTGTTCGTTCAGATGCACTTATCATAGGTCTCCTATGACTTACGACTATAAATTGAGCATTTGATGACTGACTTGTTATTAATTTTGATAACCTCTCAACATTAATACCATCTAAAAAGCTATCCACTTCATCTAATGCATAAAAAGGAGAAGGCTTATATTTTTGCAGAGCGAATAAAAAACTTAGGGCTGTTAATGATTTCTCACCTCCCGACATTGAAGCTAATCTTCTGACATTTTTTCCTTTAGGATGAGCCACTAATGTTAAACCTCCCTCCAAAGGAGCCTCTGGATTTTCAAGCTGAAGGAATCCGTCTCCATCTGATAAATTGGCAAAGATCTCTCTAAAATGCTTATCAACTTCTATGAATGCCTGCATAAATGCTTCTTGTCGCATAGTTGAAACAGTTTCTATTCTTAATAACAACTCCGATCTTTCATTAGATAAAACTTCCAATCTTTCTATTAAATCATTTAATCTTTCTGTCAATTCCTCTAGTTCATCTAAAGCTAACATATTTACTGGTTCTAAACTTTCCAATTTCGCTTTAATTACAACTATCTCTGATTGTAATAAGTCAAGAGTTATATTCTCATATTCTCCAAAAATAGGCAAAGGACTAGGTAGCTCTTTTTTATAATTTTCTAACTTGATAGTTTCGCTACGCATTTCCTCATTTAGAGAACTTATATCTCTTTCGAGATATTCCAATTTAAGGGTTAACTGATTTATTTCTTGTCTTTTATTGGAAATAGATGAATTCAACTCATCCCTTTTTCTTCTTAATATTCCGAGATCCTTCTCAAGTATTGATTTTTGACCATCAAGACTCGCAAGATCGCTTTTATAATCATCTCTTTTCTTTATCCATTCATTATGAGCATTAGACAGCTCTTTAACTGATTCTTGTAGATTCTTTTCTTGTAAAGATATTAGATTTAATTGATTATTTATACGCTCTTGATTTAAAAGAAATTGATTCTTTTTATTTAATAATTCATCTTTCTCTTGAATCATTAATTCAAGTTTTTTATCCAACTTTTCGAAATCATTATTATGAGTCATTAAAGAAGATGTTTGATTATCTTCATAATTCTTTTTAAGGATCATCTCCAATTCATCTGACTTTTTTTTAAATGGTTTTATATCATTTTGAATATTATCCAACTTATCATTTAATAATTTATTTTCAGAAGTAAGCTTATTTAGCCTTAAATTGTTATCAGCAATTCTTTTCATCGAAGCTTTTAGAGAATTATAATTTACTTCAATTTCTTTATTAGAGGATACGCAATCCTCTAATATTTCCCTTTGATTAAAATTTAGTTTATTCAAGTTATTAGTTTTATTTAAAATATCATTATCTGATTTCTTCAAAGCTTCTTCAATGATAGATAGTCTTTGTTTTATTGGTTGAGCCTCGTCAATATCATTATTTGTACCGAACCTGTAAGCAAGATCTTTGTTAACTTTACTACCTCCCGTAATTGCACCACTAACTTCCAATAGTTCTCCACTCAAAGTAACCATCCTAACTTTTTGTTTAGATGATTTCGCTGACTCTAAATCTGAAAAGACTAGTGTATCCCCAAAAACGTATTTAAAAACATCATTATAAACATCATCACAATCAATTAGATTAATAGCCTTATCTACCAATCCATTATCTTTAAAATTATCAAATCTTTTAAGCGCGAAATTATTTTTATAAGTTTTAATTCTATTAAGTGGAAGAAAGGTTAATCTCCCTGCTTTCTTTTTTTTAAGAATTTCAATAGCTTTTGAAGCAATAGTGTCATTATCAACAACTATTTGTCCAAGTCTATTACCAGCTGCAATTTCCAATGCATATCTATTTTTTTCGTTCACTGCACCCAATTGAGCAACATATCCATGTATGCCCTCTAAACCTGCCTCTAAAAGTATTCTTAATGCATATGATCCCCTAGTTTCATTTAGAGCTTCTTTTCTACTTTCACATCTTGATAAATCCTTTTCAAGCCTTAATTGTTCGTTGTTTAGTC
>QCUF01000036.1 GCA_003210825.1 Prochlorococcus sp. AG-676-P15-1
TGTTAATAAAATCTCCAAAATCTTTTTCGGCGGAGCTTTTTTTCCAAAATTCTAATAAAGGTTGAATGGTTTTTTCTAAATCATCAAGTTCCATTCTTTGCAAATATGGTTTAGCTAATCTTTGAAGGTTTTTACTTCCCCCCAACCAAAGTTGATATTTATTCTGCCCACTCCCAACAAGAGCTAATTCTGCCATATAAGGTCTTGTACATCCATTAGGACATCCTGTCATTCTAAATAATATTGTCTTTTCTATATTCATATCAGTTAATAGTTTTTCTATTCTAGTTAGAACTTCAGGTAAAATTCTTTCAGCTTCGGTCATGGCTAGACCACAAAGAGGGAGTGCTGGACAAGCTAGAGCATGTCTTTGAATTTCATTGATATCATTAAGATTGTCATATCCAATCTTTTTTAAGGCCTTTTTAATTTTGCTTTTGTTTTTATTAGGAATATTACAAAGCAAAATATCTTGATTAGGAGTAAGTCTTAAATTAAGGTCATTTTCTTCAACAAGATCTCTTATTAATGATTTTTTCTTTCCAGAAAGCCTTCCTGATAATAAAGGGAGTCCAACAAAAAAATAATCTTCATTTTGTTTATGCCAACCTAGATAATCAATTAATTTATTCTCGGGTTCTTTTCTTAAAGGCTTAATTTCTTTTCTAAAGTATTTATCTAAAAGTATTTTTTTAAACCATTTAATACCTTTTCTATGCAAAAGGTATTTCATTCTGGAATTTTTCCTTGATTTCCTATCTCCATAATCTCTTTGAATAGCAACGATACTTTGAATTAGTTCATAGGTGTCTTCTTTTTCAACATAACCAAGTGGATCTGCAATTCTTGCAAAAGTCTCTTCATTATTATGAGTTCGCCCCATTCCTCCACCGATATAAAAATTACATCCTTCGAAGTCACCTTCTTTTGAGGTAAATGCAACTATTCCAATATCATTAGTGAGGAGATCAACTGAATTATCGCCTGGAACGGTAACTGCACACTTAAACTTTCTTGGAAGGTATGTAGATCCATATAGAGGTTCTTGTTTTGTTCCGCTAAAAACATTCTCTTTAAATTGTAATTTCCTATTCTCTTCAATTTCTTTGTCTGGTTTTATTGTATATTCCAAATCGCCGTCAGCCCATAGCTCCAGAAAGGTTCCTTGTCCGGCTACTGGAGTTAAAAGATCGGCAACTTTTACTGCTAAAGTTCTTGCGGTTATGTATTCTGATGTTTCAAAAGGTGCAGCCGGAGCCATTACATTTCTATTTATGTCCCCACACGCAGCTAAAGTTGATCCCATTGAATTTACAATAGATTTGATCACTTCCTTTAAGTTATCTTTTCTTATCCCATGCATTTGGAAGGCTTGTCTAGTAGTTACCCTCAGTGTGCCGTTCCCAAGTTTGTCAGATAATTCATCTAAAGATAAAAATAACTTACCGGGTATTTCTCCTCCTGGACTTCTTAACCTAAGCATCATCTGCCAATCTTTACTTTTTCCAGGTTTCCTGTTCTCTCTATTATCTTGTTGATAACTTCCATGGAATTTCAATAACTGAACAGCATCATTAGTAAAATGATCGCTTTCATTTTTTAATTCGCTTGCAAGTGGTTCCTTTAGAAAATCACTACCTTTCTTGAAATTTTCAAATTTAGATACTTCGAGACCATTTGCTAAACAAACTGTCTCTTGCTTAACAAGTCCTTTTTCCTTTTTTACCTTTTCGACCTTGATCAAGGGACCAAAACATATCTCTTTTTATACATTAGCGAAAAGCTTATTTAACTGGTAGTAAATTATAGTTGTATTAGCCATAAATTATTCTTGTCTAAATATTTACTTGAGATAGGAACAGAAGAGTTACCAGCAAAATTTTCTCATTCTGTGATCAAACAACTTAACTCTCTTATAGAATTTGAATCTGATAAGAAACTTATCAAATTTAATAATATTATTTGCACCTCAACACCAAGAAGAATAGTTCTATTTCTAGAAGGTTTAGTTGATCAGGCGGATGATAAGACAATAATAAGAAAAGGTCCAAAGGCTACTTCTGCATTTGTAAATGGCCTACCAACTAATGCTGCAATAGGTTTTGCAAATAGTTTAGGGATTAATATAGATGACTTAGAAATAAGACCAACAGAAAAGGGTGATTTTGTATTTGGAACAAAAATTGAGAAAGGAGAATCTACAAAATCATATTTATCTTCAATAATCCCTAAAGTAATAAAAAATTTGCAAGGTCCCCGATTTATGAAATGGGGATGTGGAAACTTTAAATTTTCAAGACCTATCAGGTGGGTAGTCTCAATTTACAATGATGAAATTCTTGATTTTGTCTTTGATGAATGTAATCCTAAGATTTCAATAAGCAACAAATCAAAAAGTCATAGATTAATTAATAAAGTCATTGAAATTAATTCTCCGGATAATTATTTTGATTTAATGGCTAAGAACGGAGTTCTTGTTAAAAGAGAAGAAAGAAAAGATAAAATTGTTAATCTCATAAATCATGAATCTAAATTGGTAAATTTAGATCCTGATCTTTCTGATCACTTACTTAATGAATTAACTGATTTAGTTGAATTTCCTAATTTAATAATTAGTAACTTTGATAAGCAATTTCTTAATTTGCCTGTTGAAGTTCTTTCAACCGTAATGAAAAATCACCAACGATATATTCCTCTTCTAAAAAAAGATAAATTATTTTCTAAATTAGATTTGAGTTCTGAAAAAGTTATAAGTACAAAATTCTTTGTCTTGTCCAATGGTCTTAGAGAATCCAATAATATCATTTCTAAGGGAAATGAAAAAGTATTAAGGGCTAGATTCTCAGATGCGAAGTTTTTTGTAGAAAGTGACAAAAAAGTTTCTTCCAGAGAAAGGAATGAAAAACTTAAAACTGTTTCTTATTTGAAAGGAATGGGTAATGTTTCTCAGAGAGTAAAACGAATTGAGGATATATCAGAAAAGATACTTAATTATCTAAATGATCAATCTTTAGACAGTGAAAAAATCAATGAAGCTGCAAAATACTGTAAAAACGATTTGTGTAGTGAAATTGTTTACGAATTTCCTGAATTGCAAGGGATAATGGGGGGGAAATACTTACGAAATGAAGGTTTTAGCAAAGAAATTTGTATAGCTGTAGCTGAACATTATTTGCCAGGTTTTTATAAAGATGATTTACCTTCTACAAAATATGGAGCTATAATATCCATCTCTGACAAAATAGAAACTTTAATAAGTATATTTATATCTGGAAAAAGACCAAGTGGTTCCTCTGACCCTTATGCACTTAGAAGAAGTTTAAATGGGGTTATTCTAATTATTTGGCAATTCGAATTTGATTTAGATCTTGAAAATATTTTTGAGGAACTTCTTGAATATTGGAAAATTTCATTACCAAAATTGAAATTCGAGAAAGAAAAAGTTTTAAATGACTTAATTGAATTTACTAATCAAAGAATTGTTAGCCATCTTGATGAACTATCAATAAGTAAAGATCTAATTAAAGCTACTTGTTTTATTGATTCATCATCTGAAAAAAAGATAATGAATATTTTGGATTTAAAAAATAGAATTAATACTATTAACCAACTTAAGGAGAAACCAGATTTTTCTAAAATTCAAAAAGTTATTTCGAGAGTTAGTAAATTAGCTGAAAGTGGAGATCTTAAAACAACCATTTTTTCATGCAAAAATTATGTAAATTCAGATTTATTTGAAAAAGAATGTGAAAATAAGGTATTTGAATTTATCAAAGAATTAGAAGAAATTATTAAATTACCTAATTGGAATTATTCTCAAATATTTAAACTATTTGAGATTAATTCTAAAAATCTTGATGAACTTTTTGATAATGAGAGGGGTGTTCTGATAATGGCAGAAAACCCTGAAATTAGAAATAATCGTCTCAATTTATTAGGTTTGGTAAGGAACTACTCTTTAAAAATTGCTGATTTTACCCTTTTTAACTCTTAACTTTAATTCCACCTTTAATTGAATAGTTCTTTAACATTTTTTCTACTTCTTTTTCTTCTCTTACAGTACTTTTAACTGGTTTGTACTTTAATGGTGCTAGAGCTTTTCCTCTTAAAATTGATCCAAGAGTAAGCATGGTAAGTTTAATTTGCTGGAGGGGTTTCATCGCAACCACTCGTTTGTACAGGTAACTATCAAAAGTTAATCTTTGAACGTCCATATCATCACACATTTCTACAAAAGCTTCTCTAGCAGAATCATTCCTATAAAAAATATTTTGAAGAATTTCTAGTACCTTGTAGGTTGTTCCATATTTTTTGTCCCATTTTTTTAAATAATTTTTTAAATCTTTTTCTGATGGAATTTCTTGCCCATTTTTTGAAGCTTCAACTATTTCTTCAGCGCACATTCTCCCACTTTTTGCAGCAAAATAAATACCTTCTCCAGAACTTTTCGTAACATAACCTGCTGCATCTCCTACCAGAGCCATTCTTCCAACAACTCTTCGAGGTCTTGGATGCTCAGGGATAGGATGTGCTTCGACTTTGATAACTTCTCCATTAACGAGTCGTTTTTTTGCTCTATTCCTTACTCCTTCTTGAAGACCTTTTATTAGGGATTGGTTTTTTTGCATTGTGCCTGTGCCTACTGCAACATGATCATATTTAGGAAATACCCAACCATAAAAGTCAGGAGAAACATCAGTTCCTACATACATTTCAGCGAGATCTTCGTAGTAACCCATTTCTTCTTTGGGCAATTTAATTCTTTCTTGGAATGCAATAGCCACTTTGTAATCGCCAGCATCCATAGCTTTAGCAACTCTGCTATTGGCTCCGTCAGCCCCAATTAATAGGTCTACAGTTAGCTCTTTAAGTTCTCCTTTCTTGTCTCCAGAAGAAAAATCCGAATAAGAAAGTTTGTATGGTCCTTGATTATCTTTCCCAGTATCAATTGAAGTAACTAATCCATTAATTAATGTTGCCCCAAGTTGAGATGCTCTGTTTCTCATAAATGCATCCATAACTTCCCTTCTGCACATTCCTATATACTCATTTTCACTTTTGCCATAAACATTATCCAAGCTTATATCAACCTCTCTATTAGAGGGAGAGATCATTTTCATATGTCTTACTTTTCTATCTATTATTGATTCTGGTAAGTCAAACTCTTCAACCATGCATAAAGGGATGGCTCCTCCACAAGGTTTTGCATTGTCTAATTTTCTCTCAAAAAGCCAGGTTTTGATTCCAGATTTAGCAAGTATTTCAGCAGCACATGAACCACTTGGACCTCCACCGATAACAGCAACTCTCAACATTTAATAATAATATATACCTAATTAAAAACTACATCTATTTTGCTTAGAAAAGTGCATTTCGTAAAATAATAGTTAATATCGAAATATCTTTTAAATTTTAGAAATTTTTTTGAAAAAAAAGAATTACATAAATCAAATCAAAGAGATACCAATAGCAGAGAGACGATACATTAATAAAGATTATTTAAAATTAAAGAAATATTTCCTATTTTTAGTACCCTTTTTAATATTATTTTTATCTTTTACTGGATTGAGATTAATTACGAATTCAAAAATTAGTTCACTTGCGAATACATATATTCAAACTCCTAATAATCTTGATCAAAGTATTTTGGGCCATTTACCGTACAAGGAAATATCAAAAGAAAAATTAGTTAATATTGAACCTAATATTCAAGTTCATATCGACATGAGTGAATCTCTTTTAGAAATGAGGAGAGATGCTTTGAAAGATGGCATATATTTGGTATTCCTAAGTGGTTATAGATCTATAAATTTGCAAAAGGATATTTTTTATTCTTTAAAATCTATGAGAAATCAAGTCGCTTCAGAAAGGGCTAGGGTCTCAGCACCTCCTGGATATTCTGAACACAGTACTGGATTCGCTATTGATATTGGAGATGCTGATAAAAGAGAAACAGACTTTGAAGTTCAATTTGAGAATACGGATGCTTTTAGATGGCTTAAAAAGAATGCAGCTAAGTATCACTTCAAATTATCTTTCAATCAAAATAATAAGAATGTTGATTATGAGCCTTGGCACTGGAGATATGAAGGATCAATTGAGGCACTAAAAGTTTTTGAAACATCAAATAGAAATTTACAAAAAGCTAAAGACGTAAAAAACTAATGACAATTTTTGTATATGATTTTCAAAGTCTTATAATTAAATTCTTCAGAATAAGCATTCTTTGAGTTAGCCTTAATATAATCAACTATTGGTTTGTAAGTTTTTAGATGTTAACTTCAATTAAAGAAATAAGAAATGTAGCAATCATAGCTCATGTGGATCATGGAAAAACAACTCTTGTAGATGCATTATTATCTCAATCCGGAATATTCAGAGATAATGAAGTAGTTCCAACTTGTGTAATGGACTCAAATGATTTGGAAAGAGAAAGAGGCATAACAATCCTTTCAAAAAATACAGCTGTTAACTATAAAAACACAAGAATCAATATCATAGATACACCCGGACATGCTGACTTTGGAGGAGAGGTTGAAAGGGTTTTAGGCATGGTTGATGGTTGTTTATTAATTGTTGATGCTAATGAGGGACCTATGCCTCAAACAAGGTTTGTATTAAAAAAAGCTTTAGAAAAAGGCCTTAGACCTATAGTTTTTGTTAATAAGATAGATAGACCTAGAGTCGTACCAGAAATTGCTGTTGATAAGGTTCTGGATCTATTTCTTGAATTAGGAGCAGATGATGATCAATGCGATTTTCCTTATTTATTTGGGAGTGGATTATCTGGCTTTGCAAAAGAAGAAATGGAATCAAATAATGATAATATGATGCCACTTTTTGAAGCTATTCTTAGGCATGTTCCACCACCTGTAGGGGATTTAAATAAGCCGCTGCAGCTTCAAATTACCACTTTGGATTATTCTGATTTCTTAGGAAGAATTGTAATTGGAAAGATTCATAATGGAACCATAAAAAATGGCCAACAAGCAAACTTAATAAAAGAAAGCGGGAAAATTATCAAGGGAAAAGTAAGTAAACTTTTAGGATTCGAAGGGTTACAAAGAATTGATATTAATGAGGCCTTTGCCGGAGATATTGTTGCAGTTTCAGGTTTTGATGATGTAAATATTGGAGAAACGATTGCTTGTCCTGATTCACCTCATCCACTCCCTTTAATCAAAGTTGATGAACCTACACTAAATATGACCTTTGTTGTAAATGATTCTCCTTTCGCGGGAAAAGAAGGGAAATTCGTTACGAGTAGACAATTAAAAAATAGATTGGAAAGGGAACTATTAACTAATGTAGCCCTTAGAGTTGAAGAAACCGACTCTCCAGATAGATTTTCTGTGTCTGGGAGAGGTGAGCTTCATTTGGGAATTTTGATAGAAACAATGAGAAGAGAAGGTTTTGAATTTCAAATCTCACAACCTCAAGTTATTTTTAGAGAAATTGATGATGTTCAATGCGAACCTATAGAAACCTTAGTCTTAGATGTTCCAGAAGTAGCTGTTGGCTCTTGTATTGAAAAATTGGGATCAAGAAAAGCTGAGATGAAAAACATGCAGACAAGTTCAGATGGAAGAACTCAGTTAGAATTTCTTGTACCATCAAGAGGACTTATAGGCTTTCGCGGTGAATTTGTTCGAATAACTAGGGGTGAAGGAATTATGAGTCACTCTTTTTATGAATATAAACCAAAAGCTGGAGATTTTGAAACCAGAAGAAATGGTGTCCTTATTTCATTTGAAGAGGGTGTCGCTACTTTCTATGCTTTAAAAAATGCTGAAGATAGGGGCGTTTATTTTATTAAACCAGGAGTGAAAGTTTATAAAGGTATGATTATTGGGGAGAA
>QCUF01000037.1 GCA_003210825.1 Prochlorococcus sp. AG-676-P15-1
GATTCAGGTCCAAACCTATGTGCCCATACATTAATTATATTTTCTAAAATCAAGTGATTTTTATCAAAAGATGCTTTTTGGTAAGTATCTTTTAGATGATCTTTTAAAAACATAAATTTATTAATTTAATTTTCTATTTAACAGTGGTCTTATAATAATTAAAGAAAAAACTGTTAAAGAAAATAAAATTGAGATACAACTCTTACAAGTTAAGTCACCATATGGTGCGTGTAAAGCCACCACATCTAAATTCATAGTTTGAGTATAAGCAATCCTGATAGGTTCAATCGCAAAAGTTAATGGATTTAAGGAGGCTAACCACCCTAGCCAATTTGGCATAAAAGAAATGGGTGCTAACGCAGTACTTGCAAAAAGAAGAGGCAAATTTATAACAAATATAAGAGCAATTAATTCAATATGACCAGGTAAAACAAAAGCCAAACAGAGGCTTATTGATGTCACAAAGAGTACTAATAGTATTAAGGTTGTAAAAACAATTCCTAACCCATAAAAGTCAGGCCATCCATAACCCAAAACAAATGAAACAATCATTATCACAATACTTTGAACAAAACTCAGAATAGTTATGTAAAAGAATGAGGATAAAACAATAGACAATCTACTCGCTAGAGGTGCGACAAGTAACCTATTTAAAAAGCCAAACTCTCTATCAAACATTAAAGGCAAGCCTGAATTCAACGCTCCACTAAAAGCAGTGAAAACAATTAGTCCTGCTCCCAAAAAATTTCCATAAGAATCAACTCCTGGTAGAAAACCTTCAGGAGCTTTTGAGAAAAGAGCTCCAAATAAAAAGAGCCAAATTATAGGTTGCAATATGCCCGCTAAAAGAGTAGAAGGTCTTCTTTTTAATTGGATAAATAATCTTTTAGTTAAAGCAACAGTTTCTTGATATAAAAAAAATAAATTATATTGTTTTAATTCCATTATTTAAGGACTTTTAATCATTATTATAATTAGTTATCAAAAAATTTATTATTTTTATCTCATTGATTGCTTCGATTCTTTTTTTAGATCTCTTTTACCAGTCATGGAAATTTCAGCATCTAATAATGTTTTGCCAGTCGCCTGTAGATATACATCATCCAAGCTAGGTTGACTTTGAGCAAGAGAAAAAATTTCAAACTTTGAAAAAGCTAATTCTACTTTTAGTTTTGTGAGCAAATCCTTTTCCTTATCTACTACAAAATTAATTGAATAACCTTGCGCCTTATTTATGATAATCTGACTGATTCCATTGATTGAGGATAAAATTTCACTTATTTTTTTAGACTCTTCATGAGTACTAAATTCTCTTACTTTTAAAGTTATTCTATCTCCTCCTAATTTGTTTTTAAGTTGAGAAGGTGTTCCTTGAGCTATAACTTTCCCATCATCAATTATCACCAAACTATCGGCTAATTTATCTATTTCATCAAGATAATGACTACTCAAAATAATTGTCATGCCATCATTCTTCAAATCTTTCAAAAGTTGCCAAATTATATTTCTACTTTCAATATCCAAACCTACCGTTGGTTCATCTAATATTAAAACTTTGGGCAAATGTAAAAGGCCTGCAGCTAAATCTATTCTTCTTTTCATTCCTCCTGAATATGTTCCGCATTTTCTATCAATCCAATCATTCATCTCTAATTGATTTATTAATAATTTTATTCTTTCGTATTTTTCCTTTTTATTCATATGATATAAATCCGACTGAAAATCTAATAACTCTCGCCCTGTTAGGATTTTATCTAGAGCAATATCTTGAGCCACATAACCAATTAATTCTCTAATTTTTCTTGGATTTTTAATTAAATTGATATTATTTATAAAAACCTCACCACCATCTGGTTCTACTAAAGTAGCTAGTATTTTTATGAGAGTAGACTTACCTGCACCATTTGGACCTAAGATTCCAAATAATGAACCAGCATTAATTTCCATTGATAAATCTTTTAATGCCTGAATATCAGAATATGATTTTGAAATATCCGTAATTTGTATATAATTCATCAAACTAGAATTTATCCTCTAATACTTTATATCAATCTAATAATTAAAGTATTCCTTTAATGATAAGAATATTTGCATAGACTGATGTTCAAAATCTACAGAAAGTTGAGTTCTTGAAATCAATAGCAACAGACAAATACCAAACATATAAAGTATTGACCATCTGAATAATCCTTTAGCTTTTTCTAAATCGTCTGGTGAACTTTTCAATCTATTTATTAATTGCAAAAGTCTCCCATTAAAAGGTAAAAGCATTATCAAATAAAGAAGTCCTCCCTCAGGTAAAGCAAAAACACCAAGAATACTCATAAAAACAGTTGCCCATCCGTAGCGAGAAATAGCTTTGACGGTGAATGCTGAACCCTTAACGGAAGGGAGCATAGGTATACCTACAGACGCATAATCATCTTTTAATAAAATAGCAAGAGCCCAAAAATGAGCTGGGGTCCAAAGCATTACCAAACCAAATAACCACCAACCGCTAAGTCCTATATGACCCGTGGCTGCCGAAGCTCCTACTAATGGGGGGATAGCTCCTGCAACACCTCCAAAAACAATATTTTGAGTTGTTCTTGGTTTAAGAATTATCGTATATAAAATTACATAACTACATAATCCCAACAATGTTAATCCGGCAGCTAAATAATTTACGCCACTTATCAATAACATTGCAGCTGCCAATGTACAAGATACTGCACCTAAAAAAACAGTATTAAATGATAACTTACCTGAGGGTAAAGCTCTATTACTTGTCCTTTTCATCCTTTTATCCAGGTCCATTTCCCACAAACAATTAAGTGCTCCTGCTGCAGCGGCTGCTAAGGCCCCTCCTCCTAAAGTACATATAAGCTTTGGAGAGGATAATGGCCATTCTTCCGTTAATGCCATACCTCCTAAAGTTGTAGCCAGTAATAATGGAATCAACCTAGGTTTGGCGACTTCAAGCCAAGGAGGTAGTATTACTTTTTTTCTTGAAGGTACAACTTGTTCGCGAATTGAAGTCTGGAAATTTAAGTTTTCTAAATTACTTTTCATGAGTTTAAACCTACTATTACTGAATTAAATGGTTGATTGATTTTTTTATTTAGATAAGGATTTCTAAAAATCAATGCTGTTAGGGTCGCAATTAATAAAGAAGCATTTAGTTGATGACCAATAATAAAAAGAGGTTCACTTAAATTAGTTCTAAGGCTTAATACTCCAAGGACAACTTGGGAAATTAAAAGGAAAAAAAGTGAGCAAATGTATCTCCAATTATTCTGGAACAAATCTTTTTTATATATTGAGATAGCCAAAATAGATAAAATAGAAATAGAAATTGGGATAGCAAATAATTTATGAGTATCTAAAATTAAACATTGTTTATTAAAAGATAAGCATAGATGTGCAGACCAAGTTGATGAAAGCCTTACTCCAATAAAGGATTGAACTAAAGTGAGTATTAGGGGGAAAAATAATAATATCTTCCACCAAGTCAATGATTTATTGACCCCATTATTTTCAAGATTCTGATTGATAGTTATTGTTGTTATTAGGAGTAAAAAAGCTGCCAAAAGATGAGCAGTAACTGAATAGGAATTGAGTAAATTAATTACTGTTAATGCTCCAATAGAGCCTTGAACAATTACTAAGAAGACTAATAATGAGTAGGTTTTTGGTAACCAATTTGGGAGATCTTTTCTCCAAATTATTGAAAGTATGAATTTAGAAATAATTAACAGCCCTACTAGGAAAGCATCCAAACGATGGAACCATTCTAGAAAAACTCTAAAATTCATATGATTAAGAGGTAGAAAAGTCCCGTAGCATAAAGGCCAATCAGGGCAAGCAAGACCGGCCTCCATAACCCTAGTAGCTCCTCCAATAACTATTAAGATTATTAGGGCCAAAACGCAATGGTTTCCTAATTTCAGAAAAACTGATTTGTATTTTGATTGATATATTTCGTTTTTGAACAAATTATTCAAGGTTCTTCTTTTTGCATATTAATTTAAATTCAAATATCAAACATTAATTAAAAGTAAATGTTTTATTTTTAAAATTTATTTGTTTTTTAATCTTTTTTCCCTGACATAAACCTACAAAAAGTTATTGATAATACTTATTTAATTTTTTAAATCTTAAGAAGTTGTGAATTTCAATAATTTTCCATTAACAAACAATGCAAAATTAAAAAAATTGAATATGTTGAAAATATAAATAACATTTTTTACCTAAATTGTTAAATAAAAACTTTTATTTAATACTTATAATTTCCGCTGTATTTGGTATATCTTTTTGGATCGGATTTAATGTTAACTTACTTCCTGTTGAAGCAAGTATAAATGCGCCTATATATGATGAGCTTTTTAAAATTCTTTTTATCATTGGATTAATAATTTTCATAGGAATGACCATAGCAGTTATATATAGTTTATTTAAATTCAGGAAAAGGAAAGATCAATATGGAGATGGGATAGCTTTAGAAGGTAATTTAAGCCTAGAGATTGTATGGACAATTATCCCATCTATTATTGTTTTAATAATAGGTTTATATAGTTACAACATTTACGATCGAATGGGAGGCATGAAAGAACTAAATCATAGCCATGAAATGATGACCTCCAATACAGAAAAGATATGGGCTGGAATAAGCCAGGCATCAAGTAATGAGGTTACTAGCAATAATTTATCTGTTGAAGTCTCAGCTATGCAATTTGCCTTTTTATTTAATTATCCGAAAGGGGAATTTATTTCAGGGGAGCTTCATGTTCCAGTCGATCATAAAGTTTCTATGAAGATGGAATCAAAAGATGTTATTCATGCTTTTTGGGTTCCAGAATTCAGAATTAAACAAGATATTATTCCAGGCCAACCTACGATATTAAATTTCACACCTACTAAAGTTGGGAAATATCCAATAATATGTGCGGAGTTATGTGGTCCTTATCACGGAGGGATGAGAGCCTCAATAATAGTTGAAGAAGAATCTGACTACAAAGATTGGTTTAACAAAAATACAAAAACTGAGGTTAGCTTATGACAATATCAATTGATTCAAAGGATTCCAATACTAAGAGTCTTCAACCTAAAGGATGGCTTAGATACTTCAGTTTTAGTCTCGATCATAAAGTAATTGGTATTCAATATCTTGTATGTGGGTTTCTTTTTTACTTAATTGGAGGAACTTTGGCGAGTGCAATAAGAATTGAATTAGCAAGCCCAATGTCGGACTTTATGCCCAGAGATGTATATAACCAAGTTTTAACATTGCATGGAACAATCATGATTTTCTTATGGATTGTACCTGTGGTAAACGGTGCATTTGGGAATTATTTAATTCCTTTTTATGTTGGAGCTAGAGATATGGCATTCCCAAGATTGAATGCTGTAGCTTTTTGGCTCATACCTCCTTCCGGTTTGATGTTAGTAGCAAGTTATTTTGTTGAAGGCGCAGCACAGGCTGGATGGACAGCTTATCCACCTTTGAGTATAACCACCCCTCAATCAGGACAAATTATTTGGATAATGAGTGTTTTGTTGCTCGGAGGTAGCTCTATCTTTGGAGGGATAAATTTCATTGCAACAATTATCAAATTAAGGAGACCAGGATTAAAGCTGATGCAATTACCTATGTATTGTTGGGCGATGCTAGGCACAAGCCTATTAGTAGTTTTGTCCACTCCAGTTCTAGCTGGAACATTAATATTGCTTAGCTTTGATATTGTGGCTCATACCGGTTTCTTTAACCCTGTTTTAGGTGGAAACGTAGTTGTTTACCAACATTTATTTTGGTTTTATTCTCATCCAGCTGTTTACATAATGGTTCTTCCTGCTTTCGGCTTAGTTAGTGAAATTCTCCCAGTGCATTCAAGAAAGCCACTTTTTGGATATACCACAATGGTTTTTTCAATAATGGGGATAGTTGTGCTAGGTCTAGTTGTTTGGGCTCATCATATGTTTACAAGTGGTACTCCTCCTTGGATGAGATTATTCTTTACTATTGCTACAGCATTTATAGCAGTTCCTACTGGAATTAAATTTTTCAATTGGGTTGCCACCTTGTGGGGGGGGAAAATATCTATCAATAGTGCAATGTTATTCTCATGTGGATTTATTATAAATTTTGTATTTGGTGGTATTACAGGAGTTGCTCTTGCTCAGGTTCCTTTTGATATTCACGTACATGATACATATTTCGTTGTCGCTCACTTCCATTATATTGTTTACGGAGGGACTGTTTTTATTATCTTCTCATCTATATATCATTGGTTCCCAAAAGTCACGGGTAAGTTGATGAGCGAGAAACTGGGGATACTTCATTTTGCCATAACTTTTATTGGCTTTAACTTATGTTTTGCTCCTCAACATTGGCTTGGTCTTAATGGAATGCCTAGAAGAGTTGCTGAATATGATCCTCAATTTCAATTTGTTAATCAAATTAGTAGCGTTGGAGCTCTCTTAATGGCTATAAGTACTATCCCATTTTTAGTAAATATTTTCTTAAGTATTAAAAATGGAAAGGATTCTGGGGATAATCCTTGGAATGCTTTAACTCCTGAATGGTTAACATCATCTCCCCCGCCTGTTGAAAATTGGGAAGGAGAAGCACCATTAGTTGAAGAACCTTATGGTTATGGAAAACCAATATCTCAAGAAAATTAATAAAGAAAAACCCATGACAACTCTTGATAGTTCAAAAGAAATTAAAAAAAATAAAAGTGATGCAAGTGAACATCATGAAGACTTTAGGATGTTTGGATTAATAACTTTTTTAATAGCAGATGGGATGACTTTTGCCGGTTTCTTTGCCGCCTATCTAACATATAAAGCAGTTAATCCTTTGCCGGATGGAGCTATTTATGAATTAGAACTTCCAATACCTACATTAAATACAATTTTATTGCTTGTTAGTAGCGCCACTTTCCATAAAGCAGGAAAAGCTCTTCTTAAAAATAAAAATTCTGATACTCAGAAATGGTTAATAGTTACCGCTCTACTTGGTATCACCTTTTTAATATGTCAACTATTTGAGTATTTCAATTTGCCGTTCGGACTAACAGATAATTTATTCGCAAGTACTTTTTATGCCTTAACAGGCTTTCACGGTTTACATGTAACTTTAGGGACGTTAATGATATTAATTATTTCTTGGCAAACAAGACCAAAGGAGGGAAGAATTACTAATCAAAATATGTTCCCATTAGAAGCTGTTGAATTATATTGGCATTTCGTAGATGGTATTTGGGTTATTTTATTTATTATTTTGTACCTCTTGTAATAAAGGATTTATTCTTTAAAAATCTATTTTTTATTAACTTGTATTGCCACAATTCTCATTATTGGTAAGAATATATAATAAGAAAAAGCTCATATAATGCTTGTAGGAAAAGAACTTCTCCAAAAATCTAAATTACTCAGCAAGCATTCAGAGGATGAAATAGCAAGAGGATGCGGCTATGTCGGCCCAAGTGGAAGAGTCTTAAGAAAAAGTTTTTATAGAGCACTTATTGAAGCGAAGGGTTACAAGTTAAATAATAGTGGCGCTGGTAGGGTTGGGAACAGATCTTCAAGAGGGAGGCAAGCAGAATTTAAAACGAAAGTTCATAGCAATGGTAACTTATTGATAGGTCATGCCTATACAAAGAAATTAGGGTTAGAGCCAGGTCAAGAATATAAAATTGATTTAAAAAAAGATTCTAAAATCATCTCCCTTACTCCATTGAATTAAGAATATTATTTATTCCAGCCATTC
>QCUF01000038.1 GCA_003210825.1 Prochlorococcus sp. AG-676-P15-1
TATAACTTACCTTTTAGCTATTGAAACTTTCTTTTATATATGGTCATATCTTTCATATAGTTCCTATTTAAGTGATTGGAATGTTCCAAAACCAAATAAGAAAGATGTTATGCCAATTTTATATATTCTTATGTTTTATTTATTAATTGTCGTACATTATTCAATACTTTTATAATAAAAAGTGTTTAATAATTTGCCAATTAAAGTTATAGAGCAGAGAAATACTCTTTGCTTCCTTTTGGATCTTCAAGCATTGTTTTCTCTCCGGGAGTCCAATTCGCAGGGCAGACTTCATCAGGATTAGCTGCAACATATTGATAGCCTTGAAGTATTCTTAATGTTTCATCAACATTTCTTCCTACAGGTGCTTTATTAACTGTTGAGTGCATAATAATTCCTTGTGGGTTAATAAGAAATAAACCTCTGTCAGCTTCACCATCATCATTAAGAACGTTGTAAGCCTGGCAAATTTCTCTTTTTAAATCAGATACCAGAGGATAGTTAATATCACCGATACCTCCTTCATTTCTTGGTGTTTGTATCCAAGCAAGATGACAATGTTTGCTATCGACAGATACTCCTAAAACCTCGGTATTAAGATCTGAGAATTTTTTAAATTCATCACTAAAAGCGGTAATTTCTGTTGGACAAACAAAAGTAAAGTCTAACGGATAGAAAAACAAAACAACCCACTTCCCTTTGTATCCTGATAGGGTAATATCTTTAAATTCTTGATCATAAACTGCAGTTGCAGTGAAATCTGGTGCTTCTTGACCAACTCTTAAACTCATGAAATTTGAAGTCCTTTTTTGAAAAAATTAAGGCCTTAATACACCTTAATTCTATTATAAATTTAACGTATATAATATAGCAAGTAATTATTAAATCTGAATTTATGAAATGGCATAATTCCTTAACAAGGAAATTTACAATAATGAATTATTCTAAATTAATAAAAAATCTTAAAAGAGAATTAATTAAATACCCAATTAAGAGAGATGGTGACAATATTAGTAATCAATAATTAAGTTTTTTTGTTTATTAAAAATTAATAAATCTAAAATACTTATTAAAAACTATTTTAAAAACTTTTTTTGACATTTATAACGAGTATGGCAAATTACATAGAAAGGCTTAAAGCAAAACTCAAAATTAAAAAATTAGATCCTGATCAACCAATCAATGCTTGGTTATTTGTGTTGATATTAAATATTGTTGGGTTTGCCGGATACTTTTACTTAAAATTAAATGATATTCACCTAGGAGACTGACCTTTTTAAGTTATTTAATCTTTTTTTGTATTGATCTACAAAAATTTCTATATCTTTCAACTCTTGTTAAGTCAGGTAATGTCCAAATTAATTCTTTATCAAATAAGGGATCATTCCATTCCTTAAACTCCTTACTAATTGAATCACTATTTAATTTTGAAAGTTTTTTGGTTCTTTTTTTTAAATGTAATTTAATGACTTTAAAGTTTGTATTGATATATTCCCTCATAAAAATCAAATTGCTTTTTTAAATTTACCATCTAACAGGATAATTAAACTATTTAGTAACTAATAAACGTTCTGTACAGCTTTAAATAATCCAAATGAATATCCTCCTATTAAAATCCAGCCCAAAACACTAGATATTATTGTTGACCTTCTATTATGCCTTCGTAATGCATTTTCAATCATTTCGTTGACTTCTTCTTTGCTTATGGATTCAGAATTTGATTTTTTATTCACTATTGTTTTTTTATTTCAAGATAAACGAAATATATTAAAAGCGAGTTTAAACCTTTTATTTTATATCTTAATTTTTGCTAATGCTCTTAATTATTGTTACCTATCAAACAAATATTAGATATATTGTTAATAAGTTAATTTAATCTTTCATTCTAGATTTAATTTTAAGAATTATAACCATTATCATACAAACAAAGTTAAGGTTAAAAGTTTAATTAAAGAAGGTACTTAAATATGAATGTTAATGATGCATCCGTTCTTGAAATGATTAACAGAATAATTGCTACTGATAGATTAAATAAAAATCAAATTCTCCAATTAGTTAATCTAGCATCAATTTCAAATAGTATTAATGAATTAGAAGAAAATATGAAATGGGAAACTTTTAAATCTCTATATTAAAAAAGATAAAGAATAAAATTTTTTCTTATCAAAATAAATAATATTTAAATAAGTTGAAAATTAATTGATGAACTCTAAAAATATAAAAAACCAAATATCACTTAAGGAATTATTAGAACCGTTGAAGGGAATAGATTCTTGCGAGGTAAGTAAGGCTAGTGTAGAAATAATGCTCGAACGATTTTGTGATGGTAAAAAAATTGATTTCCCCTTCACTCAATAATTAAGATTTTTTAGTAGTCAAGATTTCATTCGAAGATATTTTAGAGTAAGATTGCTTTTCACCTTCTTTAATTTTATTTATAATAAAAAATGTAGAAATTACAAAAATCAAAATTAGGATAAGATCGCCAACTGTTATTCCTCTCTCTTTTAAATTCATAATATTTTTTATTTTACTATAAATGTATTGTTAATTTTATTTTATTTGAAATATAATTAGCTAAATTAATATTAAATAACCTATAAATCTTTATTGTAAATATTAACATATAAGAAATTTATTGATCACAAATCTTAAAATAAGATATCAAAGAATGTTAATAGTGTATTGAGAGTTCAGATAAAAGTGTTTGTAAAAAATTCAATTTTTAGTTCAAATAATAAGTTTAAAAACTCTCTTTCAGGATATTTAATAATTTTGCCCTTTTAACATAGTTTTCTTCTTCCCAGAAACATGTGGCTTCATCATTATTTATTGGTTTCGATTCATAAGCAAAATACCATAGAAAAAAAACAAGAGGAATTATTAATATTTGCATGTGATTTATGTTGACTTAATTTTAATATAGTGCAACACTAATAATATGCAAGTGTCACAATAAAAATTTTTTTATGCCTACACAAAGAAGAAGAATTGGATTCTTACCAAGATCAGAAGTTCAAAATATAATAGATAAAATTTGTATTCATAATAAACTAAGTCAATCAAAAGTAACTGGGATATTAGTTGAGGAAGCACTTAGCTCTAGAGGCGTATTAAATACCTCTATAAAGCCTCTATCATTAGATTTTCTTAATAATAAAGATCGATCTTTATTAACTGTTAATAAAACATTTAATAGTGAAATACTTAATGATGAAGATAATTATAATTTAGAAGATTGTTATATAAAAGATGAAGTTCAAATGATTAACGATTTTATTGAATTTAAGCTTTTTAAAAATATAATGAACAGTAATAAAAGAAAGATCAATCAATAGTGTTACACTTTAAAAAAATGTCTCGAGCGTGACTTGAACACGCGACCTGCGGGCTATGAATCCGCCGCTCTAACCAGCTGAGCTACCGAGACATATTTTTATTTTAAATCATGACTTGTCTTAATTACCATTTTTAAAATTTATTTGTTTATAAGCCTCATATATAGCTATACCACAAGCTACTGATAAATTTAGACTCCTAACACCCTTTGGTTCCTTATTTGATAATGCTACATTGGGCATAAATATTGATATTAATGAATCACTAGCGTTAATTATGTTATTTGGTAATCCAGTATCCTCTCTGCCGAATAATAATATATCGTTTTGTTGAAATCTAAAGTTTTTTAGATAAACCCCATTTTTTTTGCTAAAGGCAATAATTCTATTATTTATTTTTGAATCTTTAAATTGCTTAAAGTTAGGATAATTTATTAATTTGACTAATGGCCAATAATCTAGACCAGCTCTTTTTAAATATTTATCTTCTAATTTAAAGCCTAAAGGCTCAATTAAATTTAATGTTATATCAAAAGCCGCACAAGTTCTGGCTATACTTCCTGTATTTTGTGGAATTCTTGGTTCAAAGAGTGATATTTCCAATTTTAAGTTGGTATTTCAATGCTTATATTATCTAGTTTTATTGCTCTTCCATTCAATGTAAGCCAATTCTCTAGGGAAATCTTGGTAATTCTCTTTTGAAGATCCCCGAGTCTCTCTATATATTTATTTCCAATTTCATATTCTGAGACTAAACTCCAACCTACCTGCTCACCAACAATTAAGGTTGTTTGTACCCGCATTACTAAAATATCTAAGAGTGAATATATCATTTTTTCCCACTCCTCATCATTTTTACTAATGCTCTCCATGATAAAACCCCCAATCGAATCAATAAGTATTGGTCCTTTAAGACTTTTTAACGTAGGGATTAGATTGTTGGTCTCAACTAATCCCCAATCTGTTGGCCTTCGTTTACGATGCTGAATTATTTTATTTTGCCAATTAATATCTTCAGGCCTTGAATCTGATAATGCTATGTAAGTTATTTTTTTTATTTTCCTTCCTAAATATTCAGCAAACTCGCTCTTTCCACTCTTTGTCCCACCTGTTATAAATATGATATTAGAAGTATTATTATCATTGATTTCCATAAATAATCGTTATTTAGAGAAATACCACCAAGTTGCAAGTGGAATTATTGTGGCAGCTACTAATAAGCCAATAACAATATAAGTTGATGTTGAGGAATTCTCTGCATCCTCCGCTCTCATCGCATTGAAATTTGGATCTACAACAGGATTATCAATTGATGAAGGCTGACTTTTTTCGTAATTAATAACTGTTTTTTGTTGACTGACTAAAAATAGATCACCAATAATATCAAAACTCTCTGCATAAGTACTTATTGGTAGTGCAATGAATAGAAAACCTATCATTACAAGTGAGAAAAATGATTTATAAATAAAGTTCTTCATTTTGTTTTAAGACAATTATATAATAATAAACTATAAGTCTGAATTTTATTGATATAGAAATCAAATATAATTATTGAAATTAATTTTTAAATTTACTGCATGATATTCATATGAATTTTAATGGTAAAACGTTAATCATTATTGGTTTAATACTTTTTTTCTTTCAATTAGGGAATTTTTTTTCAATTGATTCAATTTCTCCTGCCTTTGAGAGAGCACAAGTGTTATCAGCTTTATCGTCTGTAATTATTATACTAATAGGTTTTTTGTTTAAACAGTTTAATCCAAACCTAGGAGATAAAGTTGAATTAAAAGGAGATAATAAATTTATATTTGAACCCGATATACCAAAGGATATTTTAGATGAATTGGCGTGGGGGTCAGAGGCAATATTAACTTCAACAGCTGCGGCAACAGTTTTAATTCATAATGATGGTAAAAATATTTTAACAAGAGGTATCACTTCAAATGATGTTTTTTCACCTGGAGAAACATGTTTGAGATCTTTAAGTGATATGAAATTAATTTCTTTAGCAAACACAAAATTTTATCCAGGAAGAGATGAATTTTACAGCTTATGCCCAAACATACCTTCTATCTTAATAATTCCAATAAATAGTAAATCATTTATTTTAATAGGAGGATGGAGTAATAGGTGTTTTACAAAGTCAGATGAAAAATGGATTAATAATTGGTCTAAAAAAGTAAATAATATATTTATAAAAAATAATTTTTAAAAATATATTTTAGAACGAACTTTCGATCCCGTAGATTTGAAACTTACAGATTTAGTATTAATATTATAAAAGGCATTTTCAGAGTTAATTTCATATCTATTTTCTTTAATACTGTCATTTATTTTATATTTTACTGGATTAAAAAATTCAATTACATTTGTACTTTTTTTTAATATTGCTTTATTTGAACTTAATGTAACTAAATTATTTTCTAATTTAACATTTCCTACTAATATGTACTCAGAATTTTGAATGTTCCAGGTAAAAGTATTTGCTGTTAATTTATCATCTTGTTGATTAATTGCTTGGACTAAAACATTGCCATTTAATTCTATTAATTTATTATTATTAGATAATTTTGAGTTATCTGAATTTATTATATATTCAAGTTTATTATCTTTGTAGATATTTATAGTAGTTTCTTTAAGATTAAATTTATTGGTCTCTTTATCGTAGTTAGAATATGGGCTTTTAATTAAAAGCAATTTTTCACCATCCCTAGAGAATATATTCATATTCATATCATTGATACTTTGACTTGAATATTTTTCGTCTATATCATAATTTTTACATCCTATAATTATTAATGGGATTATGAATAATAATTTATACAATCTATTCATATTCAAGCTTTTCTATTATAGGATTTGGTGGTGGTAAAATTGATTTATGTGGTAATTTCCCCCAATTTAATTGCTTTCTCCAACTCTCTTTTTGGTTATATAATATACCAAGTTGTAGATCTATTTTTGAAGATAAATCAGGCAATAAAGGTAATAACAATAACCCAACTATCCTAGTACTTTCTAAAACATCATAAATAATATTTCTTACAAAAGGGATGTTTTTTTCGTCTTTTATTAATGTCCAGGGTTGTTTTTCATTAAGGTATAAATTTGTATTAATTGCAAGACTAAGTATTACATTAGCTGCTAAATCTAATTCGTAGGAATCAAAATGACTTATATAGTTCTCAACGGTCTTTTTTGCATATAATTCAAGCGTATTATCATTATTTTTCAAATCATTACTCGGAACTCTATTATCAAACCATTTTCTAGACATTGAAGAGGTTCTATTTAATAAATTCCCAATTGTATTTGCTAAATCGTTATTAATGATATCAACAAATCTTTTATTTTGAAAATCACCATCACTTCCCAATGTAATATCTTTTAGTAGATACCACCTAACTGCGTCTTTACCGTATTTAGATAATAAAACATCTGGATCTAGTACATTCCCTAAGCTTTTACCCATTTTTTGACCTTCCCTAGTTAGAAAACCATGACCAAAAACCTTTTTAGGTACTTTCATACCGGCGGAAATAAGCATTGCAGGCCAATAAACAGCATGAAACCTTAAAATATCCTTACCTATTAAATGAATATCAGCAGGCCAACCTTTATTAATTGATTCTTCTAAGGAAGGATCTTTCATATCAAGGCCTATCGCACTGACATAACCAAGCAAAGCATCAAACCAAACATAAAAAGTATGGTGATCAATATCGGGGACTGATATACCCCAAGTTACATTTGTTCTAGAAATTGAGAAATCTTTTAACCCTTTAGATACGAAATTGATAATTTCATTTCTTCTTTCTTTTGGCTGTACAAACGAAGGATCATTTATAAGTTCTTCAATTTGTGCTTGGTATTTTGATAACTTAAAAAAAAGATTTTCCTCATTTTTCCATTCCAAATTTTTTTGATGTATTGGACATTTATACGTTGGTGAATTATCTGGATTATCTTTAAATTCTTCGCAACCAACACAATACCAACCTTTTTGGACTCCCATATAAATATCATTAGATTTTTTGACTCTGTTGTAAAATTCGTTAACTATATATTCATGTTTTTGGGAACTTGTTCTAACGAATTTGTTATAAGTTATGTCCCAATTCTTCCAATTTTGCATAAAGATATTTGAAATTTCATCGCAATGAATTTTAGGCTCGACACCTTTATTACTTGCTGTTCGTTGAATCTTTAGGCCATGTTCATCTACTCCAGTAATAAATATGACATCTTCGCCTGTGAGCCTCTTATATCTTGCTATTGAATCACAAATTAACGTGGTATA
>QCUF01000039.1 GCA_003210825.1 Prochlorococcus sp. AG-676-P15-1
AAATCTCAAAAGAGGAATTGTTAAATAGTGGGAATTGGAATAAAGGATGGCTAAATCTTCCTAAAAGTGAAGCGATCACTAAAGATTATTCAGATTATAAATTAAGTAATGAATCAAAAGAAGGCATTGAAAAAATCTTTGTTAAAAATGATTCTTTATTCGATATCACTTAATTTGAAATAAAAAATAAAGTCAACAATATCCCTAAAAACTATATTCTTAACAATCAAATAATTATTTTAAACTTTTCTCCCCTTTCAAAGTAATAAAATAAACGCTATTAAGGATTAATAATAATTAATTAATCAATGTTAGGAAATATATGGCACTCATCTAATTCTGCTGCTGAGTATCTAGGTATAACTGAAATAAAACTTTCCTATTTTAGAGAGAACGGTTTTTTAAAACCTGGAATACATTGGAGGAGCTCTCCTCATGGGCAAAAAAAACCCTGGAACCCAGAAGCTCTTTACAATTCATTATTGTGTAAAAAAATAATTGATAAGTATTATTCTGAAGATAAATATGAAAAATATGCAGCTTGATTTCTAAACAATTTAGAAACTCCTCCAGATTAAAATTTGTCTCTAAGCAAGTTTACTAGTTAACCAAATTCTCATTTTCAACGTCAATCAAAGTGGTTTGAAGAATTGGATATAAATTAATCATATTTATATATTGCTCTGATTTCCGATAGGAATTTGCAGCTTTTTTGTAATGCACCTCTGATTTCATTTCTAGTGAAATTTTTCTAGTATTACTTTGGGAAGTTGTCATGACAGGAGTTATCTTATTCTCTTTTTAGTAATTGTTTAAGCATGGGTCAATAAGGTATTTTTTTTTATTACACAAAAAATTGTTTATGTCAGCAAAAAAAGATTTTTCAAAATTCGATCATATTTGAAAATGCTAAAAATTTTAATTGAAGTAATTAATTTTTTCAATTAAATTTAACGTCTTTACACTCAGAATTTAAATTGAAATTAACTATACATATATCCCCTTAGAGTTAATAACCTTTACAATTTTGTTATGAATTAAACCGTTTGATGAAATATAAAGTATTCTCAAAACGTTTAAGCTAATCAATTCCTAAATGCAAACCTATGGTAATCCAGACACCACCTATGGATGGTGGGCTGGTAATTCAGGTGTAGCTAATCGCTCAGGAAAATTTATCGCTGCTCATGTCGCTCATGCAGGGTTAATTGTTTTTTGGGCAGGTGCTTTCACTCTTTTCGAACTATCAAGATTTGACCCCAGTGTCCCAATGGGTCAACAACCTCTTATTGCACTTCCTCACTTGGCTACCCTTGGAATAGGGTTTGATGCTGATGGAGTTCTAATGGGAGATACCAAACCTGTACTAGCTATAGCTATTGTTCATTTGGTTTCCTCTATGGTACTTGCAGCTGGTGGATTACTTCACTCGCTACTTCTTCCAGGAAATCTTGAAGAATCAGAAGTCGCAAAGGCAAGGAAATTCAATATTGAATGGGATAATCCAGATAAATTAACTTTCATCCTTGGACATCATTTAATTATTCTTGGATTTGCTGTAATTCTTCTTGTTGAATGGGCAAGAGTTCATGGAGTCTACGATCCAGCTATTGGTGCCGTGAGACAAGTTGAGTATGATTTAAATCTTGCAGAGATTTGGAATCATCAAACAGATTTTCTACTAATAGATGATTTAGAGGATGTTATGGGAGGTCATGCTTTCCTAGCATTTGTCTTGATTACAGGTGGTGCTTGGCACATTGCTACAAAGCAAGTTGGTGAATATACCAAATTTAAAGGTAAAGGTCTTCTATCTGCAGAAGCAGTTCTTTCATGGTCTTTAGCAGGTATTGGTTGGATGGCAATTATTGCTGCCTTCTGGAGCGCATCAAATACAACAGTTTATCCTGTAGAGTTTTTTGGTGAACCACTTGAATTGAAATTCAGTATTTCTCCATATTGGATTGATACTGTTGACCTTCCTGATGGTGTTTATACATCAAGGGCATGGTTAGCAAATGTACATTACTACTTTGGTTTCTTCTTTATTCAAGGTCATCTATGGCATGCACTAAGAGCCTTAGGATTTGATTTTAAGAGAGTTACAAATGCTATCAGTAACATTGATAGTGCTACTGTTACTCTTAAAGATTAAATTTTAGTCACTAATAAATATTAAAAGGCCTCAATTAATGAGGCCTTTTTTATTTGATAAATTTTATCTATTAAATTAGATTTAAAAGTATTAAGTTTAAAATAGTTGAATATTTCTCTCCTACAGAATCAAAATATTTTCTCAAATTCTCTTTCAATAAGTCTATTAGGATTTTTTGTAATCGGTTTTTTCTTGATTTTTGGAAGGAAATTTAAATTTGCTGTTCAATTAGAAAGATTTGGATTACCCATAGCTGTTATTTCAGGAATTGTAGGAATATCAATAGGTCCCTATGGATTAATAAATATTTTATCTAAGGAGACTACAAATGTCTGGAGTAATTTTCCTACCCCTCTCTTATCACTAGTGTTTGCGACCTTAATGATGGGCAGGCCAATTCCAAATATTAATGGTTTAATTAGACCCATTGTAAATCAGTTTTTGTTGGCTCTTTCATTGGGCTTTGGTCAATTTCTTGTAGGAGGATTAGTAGTCAAATACTTATTGTCTCCTTCTATGGAAACAAATCCTTTAATGGGATGTTTAATAGAGGTTGGTTTTGAAGGAGGGCATGGTGCTGCAACTATCATTGGAGAAAGTTTTAATAAACTTGGATTCTCAGATGGCTTAGACTTAGGTCTTGCAATGGCTACAATGGGCCTTTTATCCTCTTCCTTATTAGGTAGTTTCTTTATTTTTGTAGGAAGAACTTTAGGAATTTCAGATACGGAGCAGATTGCTGATAAAGCAGATAATGAAAATCAAAATCTGAAAATAGGCTTTTTTTCAGATTTGAAAATTTTATTAATTAATCTTGGCTTTGTAGGGTTAGCAATTTCTTTTGGGGTCTTGATACTTAACCTTTTGAGGTATATTTCAAACTACTTTGGGGAATTCTCAAAAGAAGTAATCTTATCGCTTCCTGTATTCCCACTTATTCTTATAGGATCACTTTTGATTAGATATATCTTAGAAAAAACCAATAATACAGAATTTATATCTAATCTTCTTCAAAGAGAAATTGGCATCTTGTCCACAGATTTATTAATTTTCACAGCAATGGCAAGTTTAGATATTGCTACTGTTCTTGATAATTGGAGATTGATTTTGGTACTTACTGTTTTTGGTTTGATTTGGAATTTAATTTGTATTGCTTATTTCGCATACTTTGTATTTGAAAAACACTGGTTTGAGAGAAGTTTAATAGAATTTGGAAATTCAACTGGAGTAGTTGCATCTGGACTACTTCTTTTAAGACTAGCTGATCCAAAAAATATTTCTAAAACACTTCCGATTTTTACATCAAAGCAACTTTTTGCTCAGTTAATCTTATCAGGAGGATTTTTTACAGTATTAGCTCCATTATTGATCTCAAAAATAGGATTAGATTATTGGACTGAGATTTGTGCATCAATAACTCTTTTTACTGTTTTGGTTGCATTCTTTTTTAACAAAAGGTTTTCTACAATTTATCAATAAGAAGTTAGGCTAGTATAAAAATATATTTTACTTAATTTATGTCCTCCACACCATATGATATTCCTCCTCAAGAAAGTAAAGAAAAATGGTTTAGGAGTCACTTACTTGGAAGAGAAGTTGAATTAGGAGAATTATATAGTCTTGGATTTAACGAACTGGATTTAATTATGGCTGAAACTGCTGAAATTAGAAGTGATATTGAATTTAAAGAAAAAAATATAGGAAAATTTAGAACAGCAGGATATTTTTTAGAATTAGCCAAAATTATTGAAAAAAGGAAATTAATTGAAAGCTAATTAAAATGGAAATATTCTTTCTTTTTAGATGGTTTCCATGGATCAAATTTATGCATTAATTTTTTAAAATATTGATGTTTTTCAAAATATTCTAACCAGTCTTTTATAGGATCATCAAAATAATTTGCTTTTTTTTTGCTTTCGCAAGCGATTTTAAATTGCCTTACAAATGGCCAAATACACCAATCCGCAATCGAAGGTTTATCTCCAATTATCCATCTATTATTTGTAAGGATTTTATTCCATTTTTTTATGAATTTAGTAGCTTCTAAAAAATGGTAATCTTCTTCGCTTGCATTAAATCTTGCGGAATATTTAAAACGATCTAAATGATATTTAAAACTATGATCATTTTCAGAAATAATTTCAAAAATTTCTTCTTCTTTATTTTTGGGATTATAAAATTTCTTTATATTTTCCTTTTCTGATTCTGAAAGTGCCCAGATTATGATGTCTAAACTTTCCTCTATGACTTCTTTATTTTTTTTTAATAAAATTGGAACAGTTTTTGTCTTTGATTTATTCATGAATTCGATGGGCTTATTTTTTAAATCAACTTCTCTTATTTCTACTTTGATTTCGCAAATTAATAATGCCCATCTAACTCGAATTGCATATGGACATCTACGAAATGAATATAAAATATCTGTTGTCATTTTGTAAATAAATAAAGTTTTTTTGATTCTTTTAGTATTATCTACATAGGAATAACCTTAACTTTACATCGAAAATGGCGGGATATGTTTACCTCATAAGAGTTGGAGACCTTTATCGTATTGGTAAGGCAGATAATCTTGATAAGAAAATTAGAAAACTCAAGCCAGATGAATTACTAACTTCCATCATGACTAAAGAACCTGAAACACTTGAAGCCAGGTTATTGAGAAAATATAAATCCCAAAGAATTCCTGAAACGGGATATTTGAAGCTCACTAAAAGACAAATATCAGAATGTAAAAAACAATTTGACTTAAAAGGAAATTTACCGCATACACTTGATGCTGAGGTTTCCATAACTTTATTTGCATCCTTTTTATTATTTGGAACAAATTTTTTAATTCTTAATTACTTTAATGTTGAATTTTTAAGAAATATTTCCTATTCATTCGGTTTTGCCTCGATACCTATGATAATTTTGTTTCTTACAGGTGGTTTTGGAGGATATTTTTCTAATGATTTATCTCTATTTTCGTTATTGACAAATCGAATAAAAGGTTTATTTATAGCTATTGCGATGATAACAATGGCTTTTTTAATGTTCAGACTAAATCAAATTTCATAATTACAATTTAAGGCTATTTCAAATGGAACTGACTGCATTGGTAATCTCAGTATTGTAGAACATATTTCAGCTATATCCCCTGGTTGAGTCATTTTTGACTTTTCTAAGGATGATATTTTCTCAGCCATTTTTGTATTAACCCAACTAGGACAAATAGCAGTAACTCTAATATTTTCTTCCCAACCCTTGTTCTTCATTGTTTGACAAAGACTCATTAAAGCGAATTTTGATGAGGAATATGCTGCTAAATCCCCCTTGGACCTTTTGCCGCTCATTGACACTAAAACGATAATTCTTCCATTATTTGATTGACTTAAGTGTTTCCAGGAAAGTCTGCATAAATGCCAAATGGCTAAAAAATTTATATTAAAAGTATTTAAAATCTCTTCTTCATCCCCATCTTTATATAAAAAAGGAACTTTTGAAAGGACTCCAGAACAGTTTATTAAAGTATCAAAACCTCCAAATTTACTAACTGTATTTTCTACCCACTCTTTGGCGGAAAATTTATTTAATGCATCATATTTATTTAGGAGTATTTTTTCATTACTCCAATTATTAGGATCAATAACGCTTCCTTTAACAGACTCTAAATCTCTTAGCCCAATACTAATTCTATTTCCTGCTTTTAGTTCTTTATGTGCAATATTTAGTCCAATCCCGCTACTAGCTCCGCTTATCAAAATAGTTCTCATTTTAATTTTTAAATTATATATTTGGTAAAACTATCCTCAATAACATTCTTAGTTCTTTACCGTGCATAATCATTAACCCTTTTTTTACACTCCAAGGGGCCCTTATAAACATTATGCACATTGCATACACAATTTCCCTTAAGGATAATGTATCAGTTAAAAATCCATACCATTGAGTTTTAGGTAATTTAAAGAAACTACCAAAAAATTCTCTTAATAGTTTTTCATCGAATCTCATAAGTTTTTCCAAACCAAATTGGTAGATTGATTTCTTTCTTATTAATTCTTTAGGCCATAAACTCTCCCAGCCTTTTCTAGCAATATGATAAGTACTTAATTTCTTATCATTCATTGCAGTTGATATAGCTTTTGCCACTAGTGGAGCTCTTCTTAAAACATTACCAATTAGATATCCTGATGCTGGGTGAACCATTGAAGCTGCTCCACCGTACCCCAATACTTGTTGTTTAAAGTCTGGGATAGGCATATTCATGGGTAAAAACAAACCAAGTTCTTCATGTTGCATGCTAGTAATTGAGATATTTCTGTAAGAAAGTCTTTTTTCTAATCTTTCTTTTAAATTCTCCATTGTTAAAGGATTTACTAAACCAAGCGATGTCTCTTCAAGAAAATACTTTCCATTTCCCATGTCCATTGCATAGAGAAAAGTAGGGGGTTCTTTTTTTTGCTCCTCATTTAAATGATCATTACGATAATCCATCAAGACAAATTGACCTTTTTTTAGTGGAGGCTTACTAAAACTTCCTACTATTCCATAACAAGTCTGCACTGCTAATGGTCCACATGATTTTAATTTAAGAAATACAGGGTCATATCCTGTCGCATCTACAACTAATCTTGCTGAGTAACTTTTCCCATTACTAGTAGTAACAATACTTTTATTTCTATGAAAGTGTATCTTCTCTGCAAAACCCTCATGCCATTTAATGAAAGACTTATTACATTCATTTAACCAGTAACTATGTAATTTCTTTTTGTCAAATAATCCATAATCTAAAGAATGCTCAGTTGCTTTATTCTCGTAGTGATGTTCCTCAAGAGAACCATGACCAAAAAAACTAACTGTATTTTTCCATCTATATTCAAGTAAATCCTGAAGCCCAAGTTGATCTACTTCTTTTCCCCAAATACCATAAGTGTTTGGCCAAGGCTCGTCAGGACCATTAGGGGAAAGAACCTCTACATCTAATTTTTCTTTACCTAAAGCTGAGGCAATCGCCATCCCCGCGGGTCCTGCACCTAAAACTAGTACATCTGGCAATCTTTTGGAAGGCATTAACTATAAATTATGAAGTTAGAAAAGTTTTTGAAAAAATAAAAAATATCTAAAACTTAATTTTTATAAATCATTCAAAATTTTATATTGAGAATAAATTTAATAATAAGCAAGAGACTCTATAACTAGCTCTTTTGTTTTGAGTGTTTTAACAATAATTTATAAGAAAATAAAAGAAAAAA
>QCUF01000040.1 GCA_003210825.1 Prochlorococcus sp. AG-676-P15-1
AATAATACAAATCGGAAGTGTTTTAGCAATATTTTGGTATTTTAGAAAAACCATTTTTAATTACAAAAATAAAAATTCTATAAAACTAAAATATTCATTATTGTCTAGGAGATTATATAAATCTATCATTATAGGCACTATTCCAATTGTTATTGTTGGTGGAATTATAAAAGTATTTGTTCCAGGATTCTCTGATTCATTTTTACGTTCAAATCTTTCAATAGCTTTATTATCTATATTCATGTCTTTAATTATGCTTTTTGCAGATATTTCGACTAATAAAATTATTAATTTAAATAATCATAAATACCTTAATAGTTTGTATATAGGTTTTGCCCAAGCTTTTGCCATTATTCCAGGTGTTTCCCGTTCCGGAGCTACTATTTCTATGGCACTATTATTTGGATGGGATAGAAAAGATGCAGCTAAATTCTCATTTCTTCTTAGCATTCCTGCGATCTCATTAGCAGCTTTGGTTCAGTTTATGAGTGCATTAAATCAATTTTCAACGTTTCCATTTCTACCTCTTTTTGTTGGATTAATTTCAACTTTTTTCTCTTCTCTAATAGCAATGGATTTTTTAATAAAGTATATTTCCTCTAATGGACTCAAAATATTTGTTTATTATAGATTGCTATTTGGAATCTTGATTCTTTTAAAATTATAATTACCAACACAAATAAAAAAAACCACTTTATGTTAATGTTTTAAGGATAATATTGTATGAATGAATTTTTTTATATCATATCAACTAGGAGAGGTTGAAGTTTCAAATCTTACTATCGTAATATGTGCAATTTTTTCTTCATTTACTTTCTTTGCTGTTGGAATAAGTTCTTATAAGCTTTACAAATCGCTAATAAATAAAGACGAATCTTAAGCTTAATCGGAACGGCGGGATTTGAACCCACGACCCCCACTACCCCAAAGTGGTGCGCTACCAAACTGCGCTACGCCCCGTATTTATACTATAAATATTAAAGGCTTTTAATTGTTAATATCTATAGGTTTATTATTAGATCTCAACACACATTTATCCATGTCCCAATTAAAATTATCCCAGATTTTTTTTGAAAGTTTGTAATTACAGTTATTGAAACTTCCTAACTTTACTTTGGTAGGAGATGCCGAACAATATTGCCTACTACCTTCTACAGATAAATATTGCTGATGATAGTCTTCAGCGTAATAATAAGTGTCAATTTTTTTAATTTCTGTTTCTATAAGTCCTAAATTATATTTATAAAGTTCTTTTTGGTATGCTTCTTTGCTTGAATAAATTTTGTCTTTATTATTGTCGTTCTTATAATAAATTGTTGATCTATATTGGGTCCCCATATCATTACCTTGTCTATCCTTTTGGGTTGGATTATGACATTCCCAGAACATTTTTAATAAATCACTAATATCAATTTCGTTTACATTCCAAATAATCTTAACTACTTCTGCATGACCAGTAATTCCGGAACATACTTCATAGTAAGTTGGATTTTTCTTTTCTCCTCCAGCATAACCTACGGAAGTTGTAACAACTCCGGGAAGCTTCCAAAAACATTTTTCTGCACCCCAAAAACATCCACATCCAAATATTATTTCATCCTCATGTGATTTCGGGACCTCCCTTATATTCGTATTTAATATTCTGTGGAGGAAATTTGTTTCATTCGCCGAAACTGTCTCGTTGTTTGTCATAAGTTTTTTGAGAAATTCAAACATCTTTAGATTTGTATTTAATTAAAAAGTCCATTTCAACTTACTATTTTATTAGTTGCTACTTCTCGCTCCCATAGTTTTTTATATAGTCCATTTGTTGCAATCAAATTACTATGGATTCCTTCCTGCACAATTTCACCTTTATCCATTACGAGTACCCTATCACAAGTTGCTGCCACGGATAATTGATGACTAATCATTAATATTGTTTTACTTTTATTTCCTCTCATCTCCTCGATGATTTTCGCAGCAGTTTTATTATCTACACTGGCCAATGCATCATCTAGGACTACTACTGAAGCATCAACTAAAAGTGCTCTTCCTAATGCTGTTCTTTGTCGTTGACCTCCACTTAATGTAATACCTCTTTCGCCTACGACTGTTTGAAAACCTTCTGGAAAAGAATTAATATCATCTATTAATCCTGCATTTACTGCACTTTTTTTTACTGTATATCTAGAAGCTTTTGGATCACCAAATTTTAAATTTTCTGAAATTGTAGATGTAAATAAAAATGCTTCTTGAGGAACGATAGCAACGTGTTTTCTTAAATCATTTAATTTAATATTTTTAATGTCAATATTATCTAAAAATAATTGCCCATCAGGTATTTCAATAGTTCTACCAATTGATTTAGCTAAGGTTGTTTTCCCACATCCTACTGGGCCAACTATAGCAACAAGTTCTCCCGGATTGATTTTAAAATTTAATCTATTTAATGAGTTAAATTTTGCTCCCTCGTATCTAATTTTTAAATTTTTAGCCTCAATAAAACCTTTAACTTTTTTCTTTATGAATTTAGCTTTTGGTTTATCTACAATTTTTGGACTGTTTTGAAATATCTCTTCAACTCTATCTAAACTAACTTGTCCTAATTGAAAAGTGTTTATTGTAAATCCTAACAGAGCTGTAGGAAATACAAGTCTTTCAACAAATAGTATTAATGCTACTAGTCCACCAATTGTTATAAATCCATTTTCTAGCTGTGAGGTTCCTAGGCCTAAAAGTATTAATAATGAAATTGAAGAGATACCTTGCAAAAGTGGGAATAATGTACTTGCTGTTCTTGCAAGCTTTATAGCTGAATTGCGATAAACTTTATTGAAATTATTAAATTCTTTTTTTTCTGCATCTTCTTGTGCATAAATTTTTATAGCGCTTATACCTGACAAATCTTCTTGAATTAAATCACTCAGTTTGGAAAGTGATTCTTGTTGAATTTTCCTTTGACTTACCATTCTTCCTCCAAACAAGCTAACTATTACCAATATCATTGGAAAAATCATTAATGCAGCTACTGTCAATGTTTTATTAATAAATAACATTGAAGGAATTGTTAGAGAATAAGCTAAAACGATATTGCATAAACTTAAGACTGTAAAACCTAAGAGTCTTCGGATGTTTTCTACATCGCTAGTAGCTCTACTAATAATATCTCCACTACCTTTTTGTTGTATCCAATCTGGATCTTGATTTAGTAAATGATCAAATAATTTTTGACGAAGATTTACCTCAACTTTTCTTCCTATACCAAATACAATCTGCCTCGAAAATAATCTTATAAGACCCATACAAGTTGCAAGAAACATCAACCATAACGATTTTGATATGACGAAACTGGAGGAAAATCCATCTTTCAATTGATCAATTATGTTTTTGACTTCTAACGGAATTAGAACACTTAGAATATTTACTACTAGGAGAGCAATCCCACCATAAAAAAATTCTTTTTTGTATGGTTTAAGATACTTAAATATGACTTTTAATTTAAGATTCTTCATTTAATATTTCCCATATGATTAAGATAATGTTTCATTTTTCAATATGTGAGCTAGTTTTATAATTGATTTCGTTTTTTATTATGAGCAATGAACAAACTCATCCTCTTCATTCAACTGATAAAAAGATTATAGATTCCCTCATATCTAAAGAGATACCTGAAGATTATGATCTAATTAATTTAGCAAGATTAATTAATCGATATGATAATTTTCCTGGTGAAATTGATATGAAAGAGGATATTGAAAAAACACTAAAATTTTGGAAAATATCAAAGGATAATCTTTTTTTTAAAACTAAAAAATTATGGGCAAATAATTTTAGACCTTCAAATACTACTAAAGATTTAGTCGGTTCCGGTTTTGATACCTCTAATTAGTCTATGAACCATAAATTAACTCAAGAAAAATGTCTATAACTAAAACAAATCCTGAAATTCTAAACGAATTACTATATGGGAATGACCTTGATGCTGAGACATCAAAAACTTTGATGAATAGATGGCTAAATGATCAAATTTTGGAGGTTCAAACAGGAGCGTTTTTAAGTGCCTTGAGAGCTAAAGGAGCTACAGGCACTGAATTATCTTCTATGGCAGATGTACTTCTGAATGCTTGTAAATTACCTGTTGAACGTCCCGACTTGTTTATGGTAGATACTTGTGGCACTGGTGGTGATGGGGCTAATACTTTTAATATTTCAACTGCTGTTGCTTTTGTCGCCTCATCATGTGGTGTAAATATTTCAAAACACGGAAATAAAAGTGCTAGTGGAAAAGTTGGATCGGCAGATGTACTGTTAAATCTTGGGATTAATCTAAATTCAACTTTAGAAAAGGTTATTTCTTCAATAGATAAAATTGGGATAACTTTTTTGTTTGCTCCTGTTTGGCATAAATCATTAATTAAATTAGCTCCTCTGAGAAAGGCTCTTGGCATTAGAACTGTTTTTAACCAACTAGGTCCATTAGTAAATCCTTTAAGACCTAATGCTCAAGTTTTAGGAGTAGCTTCTGATGAATTACTTAAACCTATGGCCTCTGCTTTAAGTAACATGGGTTTGGAGAGAGCGATCGTTGTACATGGCTATGGCGGTCTTGATGAGGCTTCATTAGAGGGAGATAATAAAATTATATTTGTTAATAAAGGTAAGCTTAGACACTCAAAAATAAACGTCTCTGACTTTAATTATCACAACACTTCAAATAAAGATTTAATAGTTTCAAATGAAGAATCTTATGAAGACATATTAAAATCTGTTTTGAATGGTACAGGTCAAAAGGCTCATATGGATGTAGTAGCTTTAAATACTGCATTAGTATTCTGGGTCGCAGGAATTGAAGATGATATCGAAAAGGGATTTAAAAAAGCATTGTTCTCTATGAGTAAGGCAAAACCTTGGGATAAATTTTTGCTTTTGAAAAACTATCTTGAGTCATAAAAATTTTTTTAATGAATCATCCTTTTAAGAAAAATGCAAAACTTGTTTTGAGTAACGGGATTACTTTTACCGGTTATTCTTTTGGTGCTATGGGTTCAACTGTTGGTGAAATTGTTTTTAATACGGGAATGACTGGTTATCAGGAAGTAATTACTGACCCAAGTTATTTTGGCCAGATCCTTACATTTACTTATCCAGAGATTGGAAATACAGGTATTAATTTCGAAGATTCAGAATCGGATAATTCTGTCAAAGGTTTAATTGTGCGTAATTACTCAAATAGTAATAGTAATTGGAGATCTAAATTAAACTTTAATCAGTGGTTAATCGAAAAAAATATTATTGGACTTTATGGGATTGATACTAGAGCCCTTGTAAAAATTTTGAGATCTAATGGTTCTATGAATGGACTTATCACTACAGAAAAGAATGATCTTGATAGTTGTCTTAAAGTTATTAGTAATACCCCAAATATGAAAGGTTTAAATTTAGCCAAAGAAGTTTCAACAAAGAAAAATTATATATCTAATGAATCTTCCATGACTAGTTTTGATGTGAGGGAAAAATTATCACATAATATAAATAAATTCAAAATTGTCGCAATTGATTTTGGTATTAAAAAATCAATTCTCAATAGATTAGTTTCACATGGATGTGAAATATTTGTTTTACCTTCAAATTCTTCTTTTGAAGATGTTTTAAGTCATGATCCTGATGGAATATTTTTCTCAAATGGTCCAGGGGATCCTTCTTCTGTTCTTGATGGAATTAAGTTAGCTAAATTACTAATAAATTATGGAAAAATCCCTATGTTTGGTATTTGTCTAGGTCATCAAATATTTGGGTTAGCATTAGGCGGACAAACTTATAAATTACCTTTTGGACATCGTGGATTAAACCATCCTTGTGGAATGGATAATAATATTGAAATAACAAGTCAAAATCATGGTTTTGCTATAGATCCAGATTCTTTATCTAATGAGTTAGTTGAAATAACCCACTTTAATCTTAATGATAAAACTGTTGCTGGATTGAAACTTATAAATAAGCCTATATTTAGTGTTCAATATCACCCAGAAGCGAGTCCAGGACCTCATGATTCAGATTATCTATTTGAAAAATTTGTTTCTCTAATGTTAGAAAGATGTTGACATATTGATTCTTTTTGATTTGATAATTACATTTAATAAAATAATTTTTTTTGGAGGAATTAAATCATAGAAGATTTCCAAAAGCTAACTGTTTCTTTAAGAGGCAACTTTGAAATAAAGGCAAATATTATTGTTTTTACTTTAAAAGGTCAATTAGACGCATTTTCTGAAAAACAATTTAAAACGTTTATTACCAATACTCTTAAAAATGAACCTTTGTCATTTGTCATTGATTTAAGTAAAGTAGATTTCCTTGATTCATCCGGTTTAGGTGCTCTTGTTCAAACCTCCAAGGAATGCAAAAAACTTAAACTAGGTTTTTCTGTAGTTGGAAATTCTAGAGTTGCTCAAACTATTAAACTTGTAAGATTAGCAGACTTTCTTAATTTGAAAGCTACTCTTCAAGAAGCATTTCACTTTTTGAATAATTGAATTATTGGATACGAAATCTTGTACCACATGGATCTCCCGAAGAGATAGGGGTAATTCAACTTGCATGGCTAGGGGATTCTGTCTGGGAGTTACATCAAAGATTACGCCACATTCATATCCCATTAAAATCGAGAGATCTTCATCTTTCAGTTGTAAATGAAGTAAAAGCTCAAGCACAATCAAAATCATTAGATGAAATAGAACATTTATTAAATTCATTTGAAATCAATTTAGTAAGAAGAGCTAGAAATAAAACAAAGAGATTTCCAAAATCCTCTGATCCTGCTATATATTCAAGAGCAACTGGCTTTGAAACTTTAATTGGTTGGTTATTTTTAAAAGATCCCCAGAGATTGTCTAAAATTTTTGAATACCTAGAGTGTAAATAACTTA
>QCUF01000041.1 GCA_003210825.1 Prochlorococcus sp. AG-676-P15-1
TATTAATACAGAAAATTTTTCTGAAAATAGTTCAAAAAGATTTCAATTAAGTTCAAATGACAGGAATTTTGAGGATTGGATCTGGGGCAAGCATTCTGTTTTTGCTGCTTTAAATGGTGAAAGACCAATTAATAGAATTTGGTGTACTTCCGAAATTTATTCTTCAGAAAAATTTTACCTATTATTAAAAGAACTAAAGTCCAAAGGCGTTTTAATAGAAGAGGTAACTTGGTCTAGACTATCTCAATTAACGGCTGGAGCCGTTCATCAAGGAGTTGCTTTACAACTTGCTTCTTCACAATCGATATCTTTAGAAAAATTAATTGATATATCTAAAAGTAAATCTTCTAATCCTATTATTGTTGCATTGGATGGTGTGACAGATCCTCACAACTTTGGTGCAATTATTAGATCAGCAGAAGCTTTTGATTGCAAAGGTATTATTATTCCTCAAAGAAGATCTGCAGGTTTAACTGGCACTGTTGCCAAAGTTGCCGCTGGAGCGTTAGAGCATATACCTGTAAGCAGAGTAGTAAATCTAAATAGAGCTATTGATGAATTAAAGAAAAATGGTTTTCTCATTATTGGATTATCTGGAGAAGCTCAAGTTCCTATTTCAGAATTCAAGGAAAAAGCTCCTTCTCTTGTAATAGTTGGCGCAGAAAATAAAGGAATCTCTTTGTTAGTCCAGAAAAAATGTGATTATTTACTTAAAATTCCGCTTAAGGGGAAAACTTCGAGCTTAAATGCTTCTGTTGCAGCCGCTATTTCCTTATGTTATTTATCTAATAATTAATTTAATTATCTTCTAAATATAGTTATTTGAATATTTCTTTATCATAATTTCAATATATTTATTTAAATATAAACATTAATTGAATAATTAGTAAAAAATTGTATAGAATTTAACAAGAATCGATGGTCTTAAAAGAGGGCCAAAAAAATTGTTTAGAAATTTAGGTAACAAACTTGGTTTAGCTTGGTGGGCAAAAGTCGAAACAGGAACACCCTCCACAATTTATTGGTATGGTCCATTCCTCACAAAAAGTAGTCTTAACGAAAATTTAGAAAAATTTCTTTCTGATCTTTCAGAAGAGGGTTCAAAAGACATTAAACACAAAATTGTTAGATGTAATAAAGAAGAGCCATTAACTGTTTGACAATTGATTTAATCTAAATTATCGACTTTGATATGAACTTTAATTCTTTTAGAAAGGAAATTAATAGTGGAAATGCTTCAGTTAAGGAATTAGTTAATGAAATCTTTTTAAAAATTGATTCATTAAATCCAAAGATAAATGCTTATACTTCTTTAACAAAAAACATTGCTAATTCTCAATCTGAAAACATTGATAAATTAATTATTAATAATCAAAAACTTCCTCCGCTTGCAGGAATTCCCATTGCGATAAAAGATAATATTTGCACGAAGGGAGTTATTACTTCTTGTTCAAGTAAAATGCTTAAAGACTTTGTTTCTCCATACGAGTCTTCTGTTTCAGGTAAATTATGGTCATCGGGTGGTATTTGTTTAGGCAAAACTAATTTAGATGAGTTTGCAATGGGAAGTTCTACTGAGACTTCCGTATTTGGTACGACATCAAATCCATGGGATGTTAATAGAGTCCCTGGGGGTAGTTCTGGTGGTAGCGCCGCATCAGTAGCTGCTGGTTTATGCTTAGCCGCTATTGGGTCAGATACTGGAGGCTCCATAAGGCAGCCAGCATCTTTTTGTGGAGTTGTAGGTCTAAAACCTACTTACGGAAGAGTAAGCAGATGGGGGCTAATTGCATTTGCAAGTTCTCTTGATCAAATAGGTCCAATTACAAATACTGTTTCAGATGCTGCTGAGATCCTTTATTCAATTTCTGGCAAGGATAATCTTGATTCAACATGTCTTGACAAACCAGTCCCTAATTACTTGTCAGATTTAGATAAATCTATTAAAGGTATAAAAATAGGTATTATCGAAGAATGTTTTGACCATCCAGGCCTTAATCCTGAAGTTAAGGAATCAGTTTTATCTAGTGTTGAGAGATTCAGATCTTTGGGTGCTGAAATTCACGACATAAAGTGTCCCAGATTTAATGATGGTATCGCAACTTATTATGTTATAGCTCCATGTGAGGCTTCAGCTAATTTAGCAAGATATGATGGGGTTAAATATGGATACAGATCAGAAGGTGATTCTAATTTATTAGAAATGATATCCAAGAGTAGAGCTGAAGGATTTGGCGATGAAGTACAAAGACGAATTTTGATTGGTACCTATGCTTTGTCTGCAGGTTATAGTGATGCGTATTACAAGAAAGCTCAGAGAGTAAGAACTTTAATTAGAAGGGACTTTGATAATGCTTTTAATGAAGTTGATGTTTTATTGACCCCCACATGTCCTACAACTGCATTCTTAAAAGGTGATTTTGTAAATGACCCTTTATCAATGTATTTGTCTGATCTTTTAACTGTTCCAGTAAATCTTGCTGGACTCCCAGCTATTAGTATCCCGTGTGGATTTGATAAAAAGGGCTTACCAATCGGTCTTCAATTAATCGGAAATGTTTTGGAGGAACATCGAATATTGAATGTTGCAAATATATTTGAAAAAGATGCTGAAGTTATGAATAGTAAACCTAATACTGAAATTTGAATTAATAATTAATTTGTATTAGTAAAATATAGAATTTTTTAAAATATTATCTATCTTGTAAATATAAATAAGTTAAACATGGGATTTGTTCCACTACATAATCATAGCGATTACAGCCTTCTAGATGGAGCAAGTCAAGTTTCCAAAATTGTTGATAGAGCTTCTGAACTTGGAATGGATTCAATTGCTTTGACAGATCATGGAGTAATGTATGGTGTTCTTGATTTAGTAAAAAAATGCAAAGATAAGGGTATAAAACCAATCATTGGTAATGAAATGTACATTATCAATGGTTCCATCGATGATCCTCAGCCAAAAAAGGAAAAAAGATACCATTTGGTAATATTAGCCAAAAATCATACAGGCTATAAGAATCTTGTAAAGTTAACAACAATTAGCCATCTTAATGGGATGAGAGGCAGAGGTATCTTTTCTAGACCTTGTATTGATAAATCTCTTTTAGAAAAATATAATGATGGTCTTATTATTTCAACAGCATGTTTAGGTGGAGAGATTCCTCAAGCAATCTTAAAAGGAAGGATTGATGTCGCTGAGAATACTGCTATTTGGTATAAGAAATTATTTGGAGATGATTTTTATTTAGAAATACAAGATCATGGTTCTATCGAAGACAGAATTGTAAATGTTGAATTAATAAGAATCGGTAAAGAGCACCAAATTAAAGTTGTTGCTACAAATGATGCTCATTATATCTCAAACATGGATGTTGAAGCTCATGATGCCTTACTTTGTGTCCTTACGGGAAAATTAATAAGTGACGAAAAGAGATTGAGATATACGGGAACAGAATATATTAAAAGTGAAGATGAAATGCTTAGACTTTTTAACGATCATATTGATAAAGAATCTATTAAAGAAGCAATAAATAATACGGTTGAGGTTTCACAAAAGATTGAGGAATTTGAGTTGTTCGGTACCTATAGAATGCCAAAATTCCCTTTAAAAGAAGAGACTGACTCCTTATCATTTTTGACCAAAATAACTAAGCAGGGTCTTTTAAATAGGCTTAATAAAAATAACTTTGATGAAATTGATGAAATGTATAAGAAAAGGTTAACTTCAGAATTAAAAATAATAGATGATATGGGTTTCCCAGACTATTTCTTAGTTGTGTGGGATTATATAAAATTCGCTAGAGATAGCTCTATACCTGTTGGCCCAGGCAGAGGTTCTGCTGCAGGTTCACTTGTAGCATATGCTCTTCAAATTACAAACATTGATCCAGTTAAACATGGATTATTATTTGAGAGATTCTTAAATCCAGCAAGAAAATCTATGCCTGATATTGATACAGATTTTTGTATTGACAGGAGAAATGAGGTTATTGATTATGTAACCAACAGATATGGCGAAGATAAAGTTGCGCAAATAATTACCTTTAATAAAATGACATCAAAAGCAGTATTAAAGGACGTTGCAAGAGTACTAGATATCCCTTATGGAGAATCGGACAAGTTAGCTAAGTTAATACCAGTTGTAAGGGGCAAACCTTATAAGCTGAATGAAATGATTGATAAAAAATCTCCTAGTCCTGAATTTAGAGATAAATATTTAAAAGATATCAAGGTAAAAAGATGGGTTGATTTGGCATTGAGAATTGAGGGTACTAATAAAACTTATGGTGTTCACGCTGCCGGAGTTGTAATAGCATCTGATCCTTTAGATATGCTTGTACCACTTCAGAGAAATAATGAAGGACAAATAATTACACAATATTCAATGGATGATATTGAATCGTTAGGCTTATTAAAAATGGACTTCTTAGGCCTTAAAAATCTTACAATGATAGATAAAACTATATCTTTAATTGAAAGTTCCACAGGACAAAAAATAAATATTGACGAATTACCTTCAAAAGATATTAAAACTTTTGATCTTATTGGAAGAGGAGATTTAGAAGGGATATTTCAATTAGAATCATCTGGGATGAAACAAGTTGTTAAAGACTTTAAGCCAAATTCTCTTGAAGATATCTCCTCTATTTTGGCTTTATATAGGCCTGGACCTCTTGATGCTGGTCTTATACCAAAGTTTATCAATAGAAAAAATGGTAGTGAAAAAATAGATTTTCCTCATCCTTTCATTGAATCTATTCTCACTGAAACCTACGGAATAATGGTTTATCAAGAGCAAATTATGAAAATTGCTCAAGATTTGGCAGGTTATTCTCTTGGGGATGCAGACTTGTTACGAAGAGCAATGGGAAAGAAGAAAGTATCTGAGATGGTTAAACATCGTAATATTTTTATTGAAGGATCCTGTAAAAAAGGTGTAGATAAAAAAATTGCTAATGATCTTTTTGATCAAATGGTTTTATTCGCTGAGTATTGTTTTAATAAAAGTCATTCCACTGCATATGGAGCAGTCACTTACCAAACTGCTTTTTTAAAAGCACATTATCCAGTAGCTTATATGGCTTCTCTTCTAAGTGTTAATGCTGGTTCAAGTGACAAAATGCAGAGATATATTTCTAATTGTTATTCTATGGGAATTGAAGTTATTTCACCAAGTATTAATTTATCGGGAATCGATTTTACTATTAAAAAGGATCAAATTTTATTTGGCTTATCTGCTATTAAGAATCTCGGAGATTCAGCTATAAGAAATATAATAGATAATCGTACTAGACTAGGAGTTTTTAAATCATTTTCTGATTTATGCGATCGTTTACCCTCTAATATTTTAAATAAAAGGAATCTCGAATCTTTAATTCATTGTGGTGCCCTTGATGAATTTTCTGACAATAATAATAGAGCTCAACTTTTTTCAGATCTAGAATATGTAATGGAATGGTCATCCTCACGCAATAGGGATCGTATTTCTGGACAAGGAAATTTATTTGATTCAATAAATAAAAACGATACCAAAGAATTTTCTTTATCTAAAGGGTCTAAAGTTGATGATTATTCCTTAATTGAAAAGCTTAAATTAGAAAAACAACTTTTAGGTTTTTATTTATCAGATCATCCTTTAAAACATCTTGCGAAACAAGCGAAATTAGTTTCTCCTATTAGTATCTCACAATTAGAAAACTCCAACGACAGAACGAAAGTCTCTTTGGTTGGAATGATTCCTGAATTAAAGCAAATTACTACAAGAAAAGGCGACAGAATGGCTATTGTTCAACTTGAAGATCTTTCTGGAAGTTGCGAGGCAATAGTTTTCCCAAAAACATATTGTAGATTATCTGAATTTTTACTTACTGATACCAGACTATTAGTTTGGGGAACTATTGATAAAAAAAGTGATAAGACACAATTAATTATTGATGATTGTAGAGAAATTGATAATTTAAAATTACTTGTTATTGATCTTGATAGTACTCAAGCTTCAGACATAAGAGTTCAAAACACTATAAGAGATTGTTTAGTTAAGTTTAAACCAGATAGAGATAAATGTGGTATTAAAATCCCAGTATTAGCAGCTGTTAAAAATAATGAATCTACAACCTATGTTAAGTTTGGAGATCAATTTTGTGTTGGGGATATTCTTGGTGTTTCGAAATTACTCTCAGATAAATCTTTTCAAGTAAATTTGAAATCATTGATTGCCTAAATTACTTTTTTTCATCAAAGTTTTGAGATGCTGGTTTAAAAGCGGCTTTTGCTCTTTCAATATTCAAGGGGATATTTTCAATACCAAAGAAACTTCCTGGTTCTTTATCCCAACTAGCAGATAATATTCCAAAACTTAACCCCCCTAGTCCTAATAAAAAGAATAATGCTGAAATTGCTATTGTCGAAGAAGGAGGAATCTCTGCAATATTTTTTGTTACGATTATATAACTTATAACAAATACTGACATCCCCATAATTGTGGGTATTCCAGCTGTAAAAAAGATTCTCCTTGCCATCCTGTCAGCAACATATTTTGGAATACCGCTAGATTTTTTGTTTTTTGGGGTTAATGTAGGAACTTTTTTTTCAATATTACTAAAGACATCAACCTCGGTTAATTTTTTCTTTTTTGTAGGATTTTTCTTTTTAGCTTGTTTTTTTTTCATTAATGGAAATCATCCTCTGATTCCAATTTTTGTGATTAAGTCTTGATAGTTTTGGGAATTTTTATCTTTTATATATGATAGCAATCTTTTTCTTTTTCCTATCATCTTTAATAGGCCTTGTCTTGATGCATAATCATGAATATTTCCTTGCAAATGGTCACTTAATTTTGAGATT
>QCUF01000042.1 GCA_003210825.1 Prochlorococcus sp. AG-676-P15-1
AATTTTGAGTTAATAGAGGAAGACTCTGGTGATTTAACAACGAATTTTTCTGATAAAGATACTGCGAATTTATCTCGAGTTATAGAAAAAAATCGTAAAATTATTAAAAGATATCAAGCTCTTGTTAGAACAGCAGTTACCCTTGATACCCTTATGGATTCTGAAAATGATGAAAATTTTAAAATTAAATAAAAATATTTTTTTCAAAGGTTTACTATCCTTTGTGATATTAATTTTTCTGTTTCTTAATCCACTCAAAGTTTTTGCAGAAATAGCAGAAACAGAAATTAATGGAGAGTTAATGAATGCTAGTAGTGAGTTTCTAAGAGATCTAGATTTTGAAACTTGGCAACTAGTTGCTTATAAGTCGCCATTTTTTGAAGATAAATTAATTTTAAGGGTTATTGGTTATCCTGGTAATCTTAGGATTGATCATCCCACAAATTTACAAGTGGATTCTGGAAGAAAACAGTGGTTATTAAATGATAAAACATTATTAAATGCTGAATTAGCCAACGATGGGAGACAAGCTGCTGCCGAATTTGATTTGAATAAACTAATAAATGAGATTGATAAAAATAGACCCCTCAGATTATCTTTATCAGGTGTTTTTTCAGAGTTACCAATTCCTCCTTTTGTCGTTAAAGAATGGAGATCATTAGATTAATAATTTATTCGGTAGATGATTAAAAACGATATTAGTGACATCAAATGGATGAAAAGAGCTATTTATTTGGCTTCTTTAGGTAAAGGAAGAACAAGTCCTAATCCGATGGTTGGAGCGGTAATTTTAGATAAAAATGGAAATCTTATTTCAGAAGGATTCCATTCAAAATCAGGAATGCCTCATGCGGAGGCAATGGCTTTCCATAATTTAAAAAAAGATGCGAGAGATGGGACAATATATGTGAATCTGGAACCTTGTTGTCATCATGGTAAAACACCTCCATGCGTTGATAAAATAATTTCTTTTGGAATAAAGAAAGCATTTATCTCTATTGAAGATCCCGATAAAAGAGTTTCAGGGAAAGGTATTAAATTACTTAAAGATGCTGGGATTAAAGTTCAACTAGGGTTATGTCAGAAAGAATCTCAAGAACTAAATAAGTCCTACATATATAGGAATATAACTGATAACGCCTTTGGTGTTATGAAATGGGCAATGAGTATGGATGGAAGAGTTGGTCTTAAAAATGGCAAAAGTAAATGGATTACAAATAAAGAGTCAAGATTATTAGTTCACTCTTTTCGAGCTTGCTTTGACGCAATAGTTATTGGTGGTAATACATTAAGAAAAGATGATCCTCTTCTAACTTCTCGAGGTATAAGAAAGCCTGAACCTTTAAGAGTAGTCTTCACCAAAACTTTGGATCTGCCAGAAAGAACTAATTTATGGGATTGTAAATTAGCTAGGACCCTTGTTGTTTATGACGCTTCTACTGCAGATAAAAAATTTCTTAAGAGAATCCCGGAGAATGTAGAGATTGAAGAATTATCCGGTGATAATCCAATATTGCTTTCAAATTTACTAGCAAAAAAAGGTTGTAATAATGTTTTCTGGGAATGTGGACCTAAGTTAGCAACTTCAGCTATCAAAGCTGGTTGTATCCAAGAAATAATGACTTTTATCGCACCAAAGATATTAGGAGGTGTCAGTAGCATGAATCCCTTTGCTGATTTTGAATTTAAAGATATGGATGAAGTATTTAATTTAAATGAACCTGAATTTAGTTTTATCGGCGATGATATTTTTGTGAAGAGTTCTATTAAGTAATTTTGAAGTTTTTTAATTAAATACCGTTCGGTTCTTACCCATTAAAAGTTATACAGGTACGGAACTAGTTTGTTTAGTTTATAATATATCCACAATCAATATTCATCATGCCAATAAGACAAGACGATAATCAACCTAATAAAAGATTTGGAATAGTAAATATCATTTTAATTGGAGTAGGAGCACTACTTTTATTCAGCAGTTTGTTCCCTAATCAAAATATGCAAATACCAAGGGTACCTTACTCTTTATTTATTGACCAAGTTAATGATGGCGAAGTTAAGAGAGCATATATTACACAAGAACAAATCAGGTATGAATTAAATGGTGCAGAAGAAGGGGCTCCTTCAGTATTAGCAACGACTCCAATTTTTGATATGGATCTTCCTCAAAGGTTGGAAAATAAAGGGGTTGAATTTGCGGCAGCTCCACCTAAAAAACCTAATTTCTTCTCGACTGTCCTTAGCTGGGTAGTTCCACCTTTAATCTTTATTTTAGTACTTCAATTTTTCGCTAGAAGGAGTATGGGTGGAGGAGGTGCTCAAGGCGCATTAAGTTTTACGAAAAGTAAAGCTAAGGTTTATGTCCCTGATGATGAATCAAAAGTAACTTTCGATGATGTTGCTGGTGTTGATGAGGCTAAAGATGAATTAACAGAAATAGTTGACTTTTTAAAGAAACCTGAAAGATATACAGATATTGGTGCAAGAATTCCTAAAGGTGTTCTTTTAGTTGGACCTCCAGGTACAGGAAAGACTCTTCTTTCTAAAGCAGTTGCAGGAGAAGCTGAAGTTCCTTTCTTCATTATTTCAGGATCTGAATTTGTTGAACTTTTTGTGGGAGCAGGTGCTGCCAGAGTAAGAGATTTATTTGAACAAGCGAAGAAGAAAGCTCCTTGCATCATTTTTATAGATGAACTAGATGCTATTGGTAAGAGTCGTTCTGGATCAATGGGTGTTGTTGGTGGGAATGATGAAAGAGAACAAACATTAAATCAACTTCTCACTGAAATGGATGGTTTCGCTTCTGCTGATAAGCCTGTAATTGTTCTTGCAGCTACAAACCAACCAGAAGTACTTGATGCAGCACTATTAAGACCGGGTAGATTCGATAGACAGGTTTTAGTTGATAGACCTGACTTGTCTGGTAGAAAAACAATTCTAGAAATTTATACTAAAAAAGTGAAATTAGCAGAATCAATTGATTTGGATTCAATAGCTCAAGCTACAAGTGGATTCGCTGGCGCAGACTTGGCAAATATGGTTAATGAGGCTGCTTTGTTAGCTGCTAGAGCAAAAAGAAAAAGTGTTGAGCAACAAGACTTGAGTGAAGCAATTGAGAGAGTTGTAGCTGGTTTAGAGAAGAAAAGTAGAGTTTTACAAGATGATGAGAAAAAAGTTGTTGCTTATCATGAAGTTGGACATGCAATTGTAGGTCATCTCATGCCTGGAGGATCAAAAGTTGCAAAAATCTCAATTGTACCTCGAGGTATGAGTGCATTAGGATATACACTTCAACTTCCCACTGAAGAAAGATTTCTTAATTCTAAGGATGAATTGAAAGGCCAAATAGCAACACTTCTTGGGGGGCGATCAGCTGAAGAAGTGGTTTTTGGAAAAATAACAACAGGAGCATCAAATGATCTTCAAAGAGCAACAGATATAGCTGAGCAAATGGTAGGTACTTTTGGAATGAGTGATATCCTTGGTCCACTTGCTTACGACAAACAAGGTGGAGGACAATTCTTAGGGAATGGTAACAACCCTAGAAGATCAGTTAGCGATGCTACAGCTCAAGCTATAGACAAAGAAGTTAGAGACCTAGTTGATGATGCTCATGAGACTGCGTTAAAAATATTAAGGAATAATTTACCATTGCTTGAATCTATTTCCCAAAAAATTCTTCAGGAAGAAGTTATTGAAGGGGAGGATCTTAAAAATCTCCTAGCTGAAACTAAAATGCCTGCATAGTAGAATCTATACCTTACTAAGTAAACAATGATAAAACCAAACAAACTTGCTAAGAATAACTTTTTATCAAGCTTGGATTTATCAACAGATGAAATTATTCATATTTTAAATCTTGCAAGAAATTTTAAAAATAAAGATTTAAATATTTATCTTAAGAATAAAATTTTAGGTTTAATATTTGATAAGTCATCCACTCGTACAAGAGTGAGTTTTCAAGTTGCAATGTCTAGACTTGGCGGAACAACTATTGACTTAAATCCTTCTACGTCTCAAATTGGCAGGGGTGAACCAATAAAAGATACCGCAAGAGTCCTAAGTAGATATTGTGATGTACTTGCGATAAGAACTTATAATCAATCTAATTTAGAAGAGTATGCAAAGTGGTCTTCTAAGCCAGTTATTAATGCCCTTACAGATATAGAACATCCTTGCCAAGCTTTGGCAGATTTTATGACAATTAAAGAGGAGTTCTTGGATTTTAAACATGTAGTTTTGACCTATATAGGTGATGGCAATAATGTCGCTAATTCGCTTATTTTATGTGGGGCCTTATTAGGAGTTGAGGTCAGAATTGCATGCCCAATAGGTTATGAACCAAATCCATTGATAATTAATAAAGCAAGAGAAATCTATATGAATAAAAATTTGTTGAAGATCACTAATAATATTTATAAAGCTGTTTCAGGAGCTAATGTTCTTTATACAGATGTTTGGTCTTCCATGGGTGAAGAAAATCAAAAGGAAGAGAAAGATAAACACTTTAATGGATTTACCATTGATAGTAATTTAGTAAGTAAGGCCGATAAAAACGCAATAATTCTTCATTGTTTGCCTGCTTATAGATCCAAAGAGATAACTAATGAGGTATTCGAAAGTAAAAAAAGTAGAATTTTTGAGCAAGCAGAAAATAGAATGCATGTTCAGCAAGCTCTATTGTCATGCCTATTATCTTGAACAAGCACTTGCAATTAATCGGTTGAACAGGTACAAATGTATTAGAGTACATTTGTTTTATGAATTCTCCTGTGGATAATAATCTTACTGATGCTCAAAATGAGCTTTATGGATGGATAAAGGATTATATGAAAAACTTTCAACATAGTCCATCAATTAGGCAGATGATGCAAGCAATGGGTTTAAAATCGCCAGCTCCGATTCAAAGTCGCTTAAGGCACTTACAAGATAAAGGATATATTTCGTGGCAAGAAGGAAAAGCTAGAACAATGCAAATAGTTGATGAAATTGTAAAGGGAGTACCAATTATGGGTTCAGTAGCAGCTGGAGGATTAATTGAAACTTATTGTGATGTACATGAAAACTTAGATATCTCCGATATTTTTGAAAAGAAAAATGTTTTTGCTCTTACAGTTAATGGAGATTCAATGATAGATGCTTGTATTGATGATGGAGATATGGTTTTAATGGAACCAATTACGGATTCTTACTCTTTAAGAAATGGAACCATTGTAAGTGCAATGGTTCCTGGGTTGGGAACAACTTTGAAATACTTTTTCAAAAGAGGAGAAAAAATATTTTTAGAGCCTGCAAATTCCTCTTATGAAGCTATTGAATTAAATTTAGGAGAAGTTGTTTTCCAAGGAAAACTTTTAGCAGTTTGGAGAAGAGTTTAATTGAAAGAAGGATTTGGTTTCTAATATGCTTTAATAATTTAAGTAAGAAATATCGATATAAGATGTTTATAGTTAATAAGTTAATGAAAAAACTTTTATTCTCAATTTTTTTTATTAGTTTATTACCTCAAGCTTTAATTTCTGAAGAAAAGAAAAATAATGTTAATTCTATAAATTGGAAAATATTGAATAAAAATTATGAGGATGAACCAATAAAATGGGAAATCATAAATGAAAAATTCACATCTGAAACAGATTATATTCAAGAAAAATCTAGAAAATTCTCTCTTAGAGAGAAAATTAACTTATCAAAGCCAAAAAAAAAGGTCGGTTTATTTTCTGGCCCTTTTATTTTTTCAAACTCTTTTTTAAGAAAAGGATATATTTCTCACGATTTCAAACAAAAATCAGCTTTTAGTGGCGGAGATGCAAAGGGTTCTGGAAATCAGAATTATTCTTATGGTATTAATTATGGTTTAAGTGATGAAGAGACTATTTCAGGTATTATTTCTGAAGCAGATGATCCTCTTTATAATAAGATTTTAAATAAATCAAAAAGAAAAAATTCCTGGAGAAATTACGCTCTTGTTTATAATCGAAAACTATTAAGTACCAAAAATGACTTAAATCTTTCTTTTAATACATCACTAGAGTATTGGAATATAAATTCTTACTTCAAACAAAAAGATAACAATATTGTCTATGGAGCAGACCATAAAATCTTAGGTTCTTTAGCAATTCCATTAAGTAAAAAATACAATAATTTAAATTTTACTCTTTCTCCAAGGATTTCATTTATCCCTGATGAATTTGGGTTTTCTAGTAAGGATAAAAATTTTTATGGCAATAATTATTCTTTAAGTGCAGGATTAAAGGTTGATATTTTTGATAATACAAGTATTGAGGCTACATATACTTCTCTTTATGGAGACAGTAGGAATACTTTTGACAATGAATTGAATTTTTCTAAAAATAATATTTATAGTTATGGAATAAACTGGAATCCAAATTCAATAGTAGATTTTAATCTTGGCATAACTAATGCTTTTGGATTAACGCCTGCTACCTCTTTACTTACTCTACCTTCAGACAACATACCGCTGTATCAATTCCATTTGACTATAAGGCCAGATTATAGAGATACAATTAAATCATCGATAATATACGATAAAAAATATTTATATCAGAGCGGATTAACCGTAAATAATGCATTAATACCAAGGAGAGAAAGTAGTGAACTTTGGCTTTCTTATGATGGTAGTAAAAGTTTGTTTGGTTTTTATGGCTATTCTATATCCAATGTTTTCCAAATTGAATTTGCAAATTTAGCTAGTATTAAAGATGTTAAGATTAGTGATAACAAAGCAAATAATAAATTAAGAGATACTTTTTTTACTGATGGTAACTTTAATAATAGATTTGGAGGAACTTTAAATTTATTAAGTCCTGACAAAGGAGATTTATTTTGG
>QCUF01000043.1 GCA_003210825.1 Prochlorococcus sp. AG-676-P15-1
TCTTGACAAAAATTAGTTATTGCATCTGAATTAATTAATACTTCATAAATATCTTTTTTTTCTTCAGCTTTTGCATTAAAGCATAAATAAATTAGATTAATCATCGAGCAATTATTATTTTTAATATTAAATTCCCTGTAAATTTTGGGCCAATATATTAGCGATTTCAAGCCCTCAAGGCCTCCTTGACCTAAGCTAAATTTTTCACACCAACTTATAAATTCATCGACATCATTAGGACATCTCTTAAGTCTTAAAAGCATATCTGATAAAACTTGTCCTGCCTGAAAATTCCTTGTTGGATTTCCTTCTATTGGCAACGACATGCTACCTAAAACATCAGCTTTAACAGCATTTAGTTGAGAAAAAGTATAGTCAGCTGATTCAACATATTTGTTCCCAAGATTTTCTTTAGCGATAATAATATCTTCACCATATCCAAGTTCTTTTAATGAAAAATTTACGTTTTGAAATTTATTTTCTTTTCTAACTTTTAAAGAAACAGTAGCTGCTTGATCCAAGCACTGAGTTAATAAAACAGTATTGATTGTGGGCAACATTCCAGGTTTTTCTGAATGAAAGTTAGTGGCAAACCCTGCAAATATTGAAGAAATATTTTTTATGGATTTAATGTACTGGCATTCAATATTATGAACTCCTGGTGATACTTGAATATTTGGAGATAATTGATTTAAGATTCTTGCACCAATTAGAGCTGTTAATGAGTCAGGATGACAAAAATTAGCGGTAAAACTATCTTTAGAGTTTCGTAGTGCACCATGACGATGAAAGCCAGTAAAGAAAGCTAAATCAGGATATTGATCACATAAAATATATGGTTTTTCATCTTCATCATCAAAACAAAAAGATCCCACAAGACAAGCAAGAACTACATTTTCACGATTTAAAGATTTTCTTAATTCTAAGGCATAACGAATATCATTTTGTATGTGATTACTATTTGAAGCGAGAATAACGATCTTACATTTTAGAAGAAGATCTTCGAGTGTATTAGTCTTACTTTTACCCTCAAAAAAGTAATTTCCCATACCTTCAACTTTTTTTATTATTTTGTTTTCCATATTGGATAGAACATCTTTAGAAAAAGCACCCAATAAATCTCTTCCAGGTCTTGGAGCTAAAAGAATATTATTTGACTCAGAATGCATTGCACAGTTGTATGCTAATGATGCTGGATATAATCCAACACTATAGAATCCCACTTTGCAGCTTTCAATGTCTTCTAACAATGAATAAAAAGATTCTTCGTTATTTAACTGCCTAAAAAAACTATTATTCATTTTGTTCTTTTTATCCATAAATTATCTTGATATTTTCTATAAATAGCATTTTTATACATTAAACCAATTTATTGCCCTCGCAAATCTTTTTATTATAAATATTGAATTTTATATTTTCAAGTTCAGGCTTTATTATGGATTCAAAAGAGAAGGGATTTTCATAATAGAAAATGAAAAACATTAATTTAGATTTTGAAGAAATAATAATTAATTCTAAAAATATCTTATTTATTCAAGATATAGATGGGGTATGTATTCCGTTAGTAAAAGACCCAATGACTAGAAAACTGGAATCAAAATTCATATTTGCAGTTAAGAATTTAGAAAAAGAATTTTATGTTTTAACTTGCGGAGAACATGAAGGCCCAAGAGGGGTTAACAGAATAGTTGAAAGAAGCCTAAGAAGTGTTGAACAGCCAAAAGAAAAAGGGCTTTATTTAAGAGGTTTAGCTGCATGTGGGGTTGAATATCAAGATAGTAATGGGAATATTAGTTTTGAGGGAGTATCGAAAGAAGAGGTTGATTTCTTAGCCAAAGTTCCTGACTTAATGAGGCCAAGTTTTGAAAAAATAGTAAAGAAAATTTTTCCTAATATCAATCAAGAAGAAATAAATTCTCATGCTTCAAAATCGATATGTAAAACAAGGTTCTCCCCAACAATAAATTTCAATAGCCTTTTCGATTTAGTAAAAGATGATTCTGAAAAAAGAAAAATCATTCAAAAAAGCTTTGAAGATATGATGAATGAAATTATTTATAAAGCCAAAGCTCAAGGACTTAAAAACTCGTTTTTTCTTCACATATCACCAAATCTAGGAAGCAAAGATGGAAATGAAATAATAAAACTTTCTAGTAGAAATGATATTGGGTCAACCGATATACAGTTACTTCTTAAAGGAGCAGTAAAAGACTCTGGTGTCCTCTTTTTATTAAATAAATTTATTTATGATAATACTGGCAAAGCTCCATTTGGTAGAAACTTTAATTTTAGAGACTCTCCTAAATCGATAATAGAAAAAGTAAATTTCTGCAAAAAATATATTAAATCAAAAGATATGCCAACAATTATCGGGATTGGCGACACAGTTACATCACAAAAAAATACCAATAATAGTTATTCAAGAGGAGGAAGTGATCGATCATTTTTAGAATTTATACAATTACTAGGAAAAGAGTTTGACAGTAATAACAAAATAATTTTCGTTGACAGTAGTTCAGGAGAAGTTTATAGACCTTCTACAAAAATATCTGGTCTAAAAGGAATAAGTGATGAGGCAGACAACTTAAAGTTTGATATTATTTTTCAGAATGGTCCTAAAGAATATTTAAACTGGTTTATTGCATTTTCAAAAAAAAGATCAAAATTAAAAACCTAATATTTAAATAGTATTTACTTATACTTTAATTAAGAACTTTCCACTTCATGATTGAAAAATTCCCTTCAATAAAAAAAGAATATATTGAAACACTCCAGATAAATATTGGTTATAAATGTAATCAGGCTTGTAAGCATTGCCATGTAAATTCAAGCCCATTACGTACCGAAAAGATGTCTTATGAAATAATTTCACTGATCCCCAAAGTAATAGAAAAATATAAAATTAAAACTCTAGATATTACCGGGGGGGCACCAGAAATGCACCCTGAATTTAGAAATTTAATTAATATTTTAAGTAATAAAAATATTGACATTATTGATAGATGTAATTTAACAATTTTCTTTGAAGATGGATTCGAAGACTTACCACAGTTTCTTGCTAAGAATAACGTAATAGTAACAGCATCACTTCCATGTTATGAAAAGGATAATGTAGAATTGCAAAGGGGCTACGGGGTCTTTGATAAAAGTATTAAGGCTTTAAAAATACTAAATGATTTAGGATATGGGAAACAAAAAGATGGACTGCAATTAAATCTAGTTTATAATCCCATAAATCCTATACTTCCTCCATCACAAGAGATTTTAGAAGCAGATTACAAAAGGATACTTTTTAAAAAGTACAATATCTCATTTAATAATCTTTATACAATAACCAATATGCCAATTAATAGATACGCAGAATCTCTTAAAAGAGAAAATAAACTTAATTCATATTACAAATTACTTAAAGAAAATTTTAATAAAAATAATTTAGAAAACCTTATGTGTAAAAAAACGATAAGTGTTGATTGGCAAGGGCAAATCTATGATTGCGACTTTAATCAGCAAATAAATTTAAAAGGAAATAAAGGACCAAAGACACTTTCTGATTTAATGAAAAAAACATTTAAATTTGATTATAGGGTAGCTGTTAAGGAACATTGCTTTGCTTGTACCGCTGGGGATGGATCAAGCTGTGGAGGAACTTTAACCTAGTTTCTGTTAATACAGTTAGGACATATAGCTCTAACATTAAGAGAAGATTCAATAAGTTTAAAACCATTAATTTTAGCGGCGACTTTACCTGCCATTAATACTTCATCACTTTCAAATTCTTCAGTTCTTCCACATCTAATACAAATCAAATGATGATGATCTGCTGTTTCATTACTTAATAATTCATATCTATGCCCGCCTTCACTTAGTTCTAGTTCATGTAATAACCCCATCTGAACGAGAAGTCTCAAAGTTCTATATATTGTTGCAAGGGAAACTTTAGAACTAGATTTAATTAACTTTTCATGAACCTCTTCGGCGCTTAAATGATTACCTGCTCCGATATTCTCAAATAAATTTAAAACCTTTAATCTTTGAGGAGTTAATCTCTTACCATCTTTATGCAAGCCATCTCCTAAAGGAGATGTAATAACTTGATATTGAGAAGATAAAGACAATTAAAAAGCAATGTTTATTCTCAATAATAACTCTTGATGAGAGTTAATCAACTTTTTGCTAATAAATATTTACTATAGTTTCTCAATAAAATTAGCTTAAATAAATGTATATATTAAAGTTATCTCCTTAAATACTATAAAAAAAATTAATGACACATCCTTTTAAAAGTAAATTCACACTCAAAAATGCTTTATTATTAATAGATATTCAGGAAAAAATTATATCTCCAATTAATAATAAAGATTCGATAATCAAAAATATCCAAAAACTACTAGGCGCCTATCAAATCCTGGATGAAAACATTTTTGTCTCAGAACAAAATCCTCTGAAACTTGGCAAAACAATTCCAAAATTAATACCAAAAGTGGGTTTTACAAAGATTCAAAAAATGGATTTCAGTTTAGCTACAAGTCAAGTTCTTTTTGAGGAACTTCATAATAAAAAAATTAGTAATTTGATAATTTCTGGATTTGAAACACACATTTGCATACAACAAAGTGTCTTAGAATTTTTAACAAAGGGATATGAAGTACTTATAGTATCGGATGCCATGGGAAGCAGAAATAATTTAGATCATGAAATTGCACTACAAAGAATGCTTCATAAAGGAGCAATTATTACTACTACTGAATCAATAATTTTCGAAATTTGTAAAACCTCAGACAGAAAAGAATTTAAAGAAATTAAGAATATCATCAAAAATTAAAAATAATTAAGACTGGTTTATTTTTAGAGATAATTTAAACTTTAAATATTGGTTATTTAAGAATTTATTAGATATGAAATTATTTACGGAAAACTTGCTTTTAGCAATTTCTATATTTCTTATTGGAATAATATTATCAATAATAATATCTAAAATTTCCAAGATTATTTTTAAAAGGATTTCTAAAAGAACAAAAACAAATTTTGATGATTTTATTTTTGAAACACTTACTGGAATTATTAGACCAATAGGGTTTCTTCTCTCAGCCTATTTCGCAATTGATTATTTTTTCACTGATGAAATAACTTTTATATCTGTAATATTAAATATTCAAAAATTACTTATATTAATAATTATCATTAAAGCTCTAAATAAAGTATTAATAAGATCGCTAACAGAATCTACAGCAAAAATTGATGATTCCTCAATTAGTTCAATGATCTCATCATTGACACCTTTAATAAAGGCTTTTACTTGGACCATAGGATCAATATTTTTCTTACAAAATATAGGAGTACAAATGACTGCAATTTGGGCTTTGCTTAGTGCAGGTGGGATCGGAGCAGGTTTAGCATTAAAAGATCCAGTGCAAGAATTTTTTGAATACATTACAATTTTGCTTGATAAACCGTTTCAGAAAGGGGAATTTATAAAGTCTGATAGCGTTTTAGGAATGGTAGAAAGAGTAGGGGTAAGATCTTCAAGAATAAGAAGTATTAACGGAGAAGTAATAGTTATGAGTAACAGTGCATTAACTAATGGGATCATTTCAAATTATGCTCAAATGAAGAAAAGGAGACTAGTTCATAAATTAGGAGTAGTTTATGAAACTTCTCCATCCCTGATGAAAATGATTCCAGAAATAATAAAAAAAATCATTGAAGAAACTAAAGATGCTTCTTTTGATAGATGTCACTTTACAGATTTTGGAGACTTCAGTCTTAATTTTGAATTAGTTTATTACATCCCAACCAATAATTATTTAGCTGCTATGGAAGCACAACAAAGTATCAACTTAAGAATTATTGAAGAATTTTCTCTAAATAAAATAGAATTTGCATTCCCAACTCAAACCTTAAATATTGAGAGAAACGAATCCAAATGATCTGCATAATTCCTCACTAAAACTCCAAAGTCTTAAAGCAAGTTCTTTTTTACTAGCTTCCTCACTTACTTCACTTTTAAGTAATTTATGTTTTTTGTAAAAGACAAGCTTATTGCTTAAATGTAAGAACTTAACTTTATTGAAATCAGTATCAAAAACGATATCAGAAAGCAACTTACCTGCATTTTCTACATTTTCAGAAATACCTAAAATATTTTTTGCAATACTTGAAAAAACAATATATCCAAAGCTATTAAATTTTTTACTATATCTGAAAAAACCCAAATCCTCATTTGGAATTACAAGACCAGGAGCCCAAGAAATAACGGATATTTTACTAGATTTAATTTGTAATCTTTTTGAAAGTTCCTTAGCAAATAAAATATTACATAATTTACTATTTTTATAAGCCTTGTCAGAATTAAAATTTATATATTTTCCTGTAATTTCCTCTTTAAAATTTACTAAATTATTTAAACCTGCTTTCTCTCCAACATTTCCTCCTGAACTCTTTGGATCATGAACATCCGATGATGTAATAATTATCCTAGATTCATTTTTATTATTTATTAGTTCCATAAGAATATTAACTAAATAAAAGTGCGC
>QCUF01000044.1 GCA_003210825.1 Prochlorococcus sp. AG-676-P15-1
TCCATTAACGAAGACGAATTGGAGGCGATATGTGAAGAATTTAGAAAAGATTACAATAGACATCACTTTGTACGAAATAAAGAATTTGATGGTGCGGCAGATAAATTAGATCCTGAAACAAGAGAGCTTTTTGTAGATTTTTTGGAAGGCAGTTGTACTTCAGAATTTTCAGGCTTCCTTTTATATAAAGAATTGAGTAAAAGAATAAAAGATAAGAATCCACTTCTTGCAGAATGTTTTGCTCATATGGCTAGAGATGAAGCAAGACATGCAGGATTTTTGAATAAGTCAATGAATGACTTTGGATTACAGTTAGATTTAGGATTTCTAACAGCCAACAAAAATTACACTTACTTTGCCCCAAGAGCAATATTTTATGCTACCTACATATCGGAAAAAATTGGATATTGGAGATATATAGCAATTTACAGACACCTCGAAAAAAATCCTAGTAGTAAGATTTTTCCTCTATTTAATTACTTTGAAAATTGGTGTCAAGATGAAAATAGACATGGTGATTTCTTTGATGCATTAATGAAAGCACAACCACGAACAGTTAAAAGTTTAAGCCAGAATTTTGAGATATTTGGTTATACTTTGAAACATCCAATTTTTGATTATTACCATAGATTACGTTATTTTTTAAATAATCATCCTTTAGTTTCTAAATTATGGTCTAGATTTTTTCTACTAGCTGTTTTTGCAACAATGTACATAAGAGATCTTGGAACTAAAAGAGATTTTTATGGCGCGTTAGGTTTAAATCCTAGAGAATACGACCAATTTGTTATTAACAAAACTAATGAGACCTCTGCCAGGGTATTTCCAGTTGTTTTAAATGTATATGATGAATCTTTTTACAAAAGATTAGACAGAATAGTTCAGAATGGAACCCGCTTATCAGAGATAGATAAGAAGGATAATCCAAATGTAATTAAGTTAATTTCTAAATTACCCATCTTTTTTTCAAACGGTTATCAACTGATAAGACTATACTTATTAAAACCTCTTCAAAGTGAAGATTTTCAACCATCAATTAGATAATCTGACCTTCCCAAAGAGCTAAAGTCATAACATTCAAATGGTATCAGCGAGTATTAAATCTACCGAAATTAGATTTGGTGAATGTAATAAAAAACTTCTTGAAGAAATTATATTCTACGGCATATCACTTGGTGCTGATTTTGTGGAATTGTTTATTGAAAACTCTGATAATACAAGTGTGCTAGCTGAAGAAGATTTTATTACAAGTGTAAGTCCATCATTCGGAAGAGGCGCAGGGATAAGAATATTTAAGGACAAGAGAGATGGTTTTGTGAGCACTAATGATTTATCAAAGCATGGATTAATGAGATCTATTTCTCAAGCTATTGAAATGTTAGATATTTCAAAAAAAACTAATAATTCAATTTTTAATGGACTTGAAAAACTAAAAAATTATAGTAAGTCTAAAATTGATTGGCTTAATGAAGTGCCAACAATCAATGAAGTAAGCGATAAATTATTACTTAGCACTAAATCATTAAAAAAGGATAAGAAAGTAGTTGTTAGAAAAGGTAGTTATGCAAGAAATTGGCAAGAAGTAATAATAGCATCAAGCGATGGAACCTACGCTACTGATATTAGACTTCATCAAACGGTTGGTCTTAACATTATTGCTAATGACGCGCAATATAGATCGAACGGGAGTAGAAGATTTGGATCGCATGGAATTCCTAATGAATTTAGATCATGGGATCATGAAAAGGCTGCAAATGATGTTTATGAAAGTTCAATGAATATGTTGTATGCGGACTATGTTCAAGCTGGACAAATGCCAGTTGTATTAGCTAATAAATTTGGAGGTGTTATATTTCACGAAGCTTGTGGACACTTACTTGAAACAACTCAAATTGAACGTGGAACAACTCCTTTTAGTGATAAGTTGAATAAAAAAATAGCTCACGAATCAGTGACGGCAATAGATGAAGGTCTTTCTGATGGATCTTTCGGATCATTATCTATTGATGATGAAGGAATGGAACCAGAGAAATCAATACTTATTAAAGATGGAATTTTAAAAAAATTTCTATCTGATCGAGCTGGAGAATTAAGGACTGGTCACAAAAGAACTGGTAGTGGTAGAAGGCAAAATTATTCATTCGCTGCTGCATCCAGAATGAGAAACACTTACATAGCTAAAGGTGAATTCACTAAAGAAGAATTAATAAATAGTATTAGTGATGGCCTTTACTGCAAGTCTATGGGAGGTGGAAGTGTAGGAGCGACTGGGCAATTTAATTTTGCCGTCGAGGAAGGTTATCTAATACAGAATGGTAAATTAACTAAACCAGTAAAAGGAGCAACTTTGATAGGAGATGCTAAAGAAGTTTTGCCAAGAATATCTATGTGTGGAAATGATTTAGAGTTAGCTCCAGGTTTTTGTGGCTCAGTTAGTGGAAGCGTCAATGTAACAGTTGGTCAGCCACATATTAAAGTTGATTCAATAACTGTAGGGGGTAGATGAAAATGAATGCTACAGAAATAACATCTCAAATTACAACTGCCGCAAATATATTAAATATTGAAAAATGGGATTACGGAGCTAGTTTTTCTAATGATTTTTCTGTTCAAGTTGATAAAGGTGCAGCGAAACAGTTAAAAGCATCTCAAAAACAGGTAATAACTTTAAGAGTTTGGAATAAAGAAAATTTAGTTGGTATTACCACTACAAGTGATCTTAGTGAAAAAGGTATAAAAAAGGCTTTAGAACAAGCAAGTATAGCTTCAGAATTTGGGAATAAAAATGAATTTACTGATTTTTCTCCCTTAGCCAACGATCCTATACAAGTAAAAGAAGTTGATAAAAAAAATCCATTAGGAATTAAAAAGCTACTTCAAATTCTTAGAGAGGCAGAATCGAAGCTACTTGATAGTCATGAGGCTATTAAATCTATACCTTACAACGGATTGTCAGAAAGTTTTTACGAAAGAATTTATGCTAACAGTAATGGAGCATTTCGAAATTATAGTAAAAGTCAAGCTGCTATGTATTTATATGCTAGAGCAGAAGAAAAAGATAAAAAACCTCGAAGTTCAGGTTCAGTTAAACTAGGATATGGTGTTGAGGACATAGATATTGAATCATGTATCGAGGAGGCAGCTAAGAAAACCATTGCACATTTAGACTACTCCTCAATTAAAACAGGAAAGTATTTAGTCTGTTTATCACCTGAAGCATTTTTAACGATGATGAATGCCTTTAGTTCTATCTTCAATGCTAGAAGTATTATCGATGGTGTAAGTCTTTCAGACAAAAATTCGATTGGTGACTTGATTTCAATTCCAGCTTTGAATATATACGATGATGGGCTTAATGATAAAAATATATCTTCTGCACCATTCGATGGTGAAGGAACTCCAACAAAAAAACTTAGCTTAATTAATAAAGGTAAATTAGAAAATTTTATACATTCAGAATCAACTGCAAAAATTTTTAATACCATACCTACAGGACATGCTGGGCTTGGTTCAAAAGTATCAGTTTCTCCAGATTGGCTTGTAGTTGAAAAATCAAATGAATGTTCAGACTTAAATAGGACGTTGGTGCACACCAACTATCAAGGAAATTTTGTATATATTGAGGAATTAAACGCTATTCATGCAGGAGTTAGAGCTAGTCAAGGTTCTTTTTCTCTTCCTTTTGAGGGATGGCTTTATAAAAATGGTAAAAAGCGTTCCATTGAATCAGCAACTGTAGCAGGAGATATAAAATATCTTTTAAAAAATATAATAAATATTGAAAATGAAGAAGAATTAACTACAAGTGGAATTTCTCCACATATATGGATTAATGAATTATCTATAACTGGTGACGAGTGAGAATTATATTTTGGGGTACTCCTGAATATTCAGTAAAAAGTCTTGAAGTTTTAAGAACATCACATCATGATATTGTTGCTGTAATTACCCAACCAGATAAAAAAAGATCTAGAGGTAATAAATTAATAGCATCACCAGTAAAGGAATATGCTACAAAAATAAATATTCCAGTTTATACACCGGAAAAAATAAAGGATAATATTCAATTTATAAATAGACTTAAAGAATTAGCTTGTGATCTGTTTATTGTTATTGCATATGGAAAAATATTGCCTAAAGCAATATTAGATATTCCTAAATACAATTCATGGAATGCACATGCATCACTTCTTCCAAGATGGAGGGGTGCTGCACCAATTCAATGGTCAATATTAGAGGGAGATAAATTCACTGGTGTAGGAATAATGAAAATGGAAGAAGGACTTGATACTGGAGACATATTAATTGAAAAACAAATCAAAATTGAGAATAAAGATAACCTTAAAACATTAACAAAAAGATTAAGTGATTTATCATCAGAGTTATTATTGAGAGCGGTATCAGACATAGAGCAAAATATAAATAGAGATATTAATCTTTTACTTAAAAAACAAACAGCTTTTCAAAGAGAATTAAAATATGCAAGATTGATTAATAAATTAGATTACATAATAAATTGGGAAAATACTTCAACTGATATTTATAGAAAAATAAATGCGTTATACCCAAGAGCCTATACAACATATAAAAGGAAAAATCTCAAAATAATAAAAATCAAAATCCTAACAACTGATGAAATACACAATAAGAACTATAAAATTTTAAGTAATGTATTTAAGCCCGGATTCATTATTGGACTTGTAGAAAACTTAGGAATAATTATAACAACAAAAACTGATCCAATTCTTTTATTAGAAGCAAAACTAGAAGGTAAAAACAATTCTTGTAAAAATCAACTGATACAACAACTAAATCCTGTAATTGGAGAAAATTTTTCTGGCTAAGTTATTTGATCTTTTTTGGATAAACCCCAAATGAATGAAATTAAAATCAAAATATAAAAATAATAATCTGGAAGAATTGTCTCAGTGATTAAAGTATTTAGAAGAAGTTTTATGCCAACTATAAGTATAGCTATGTAACCAGCAGTTTCTAATCTTAAAAATCTTTCTAAAAGTCTAAGAAATATCCCAGAAGTAAATCTCAATGCTAATACACCTATAATTGCTCCAAAAATAATAAGAATATATTGATCACTTATGGCAACAGCAGTAGTAATGCTGTCAATTGAAAATGCAAAATCAGTCAAAGAAAGCAAAGCAACAATTTTTAGAAATTTAAAATTGTTATTGGTTTTATCATTCTCTGATTCTTGTGTATCGGATTTACCACTAAAACACACATTTGATATAAATAAATATATAAGATATAGACCTGCAAAGATGCGTATTAAGATAAATTTCAGAAGAATATTAGATAAAAGAATAAGAAATATTCTAAACAACAAAGATATAGTTATACCTATATTTAAAGCTCTATTTCTTAATAAAGGACTTTTGAGAGATTTAGTAAGTGAGGCCAAAGCAATAGCGTTATCAGCCGACAACAACAATTCTAAAATAATTAATATCGGTAAAAGTGTAAGAATTTCTGACCAACTATCAACCTGGTCAAGCGTTGGTATAAAGGAATTTATAGCAGCAGAATCCATTAATTATTATTCACAATCTTTGTAAAATATAATATAATATAACCTTAAGTAGTAATCAAGTTAAATAAATATAAATGAGTTTAAATTCATTAATTAGTTATATTTCAAATTCACAAATAATAACAGAGTTAGTAAAGAGAATTAAGAATAATAATCAACTAAATATCATTGGCTCCAGTAGATATGCAAAATCTATAATAATAAATAGTATCGCAAAAAAAGAAAAAAAAGATATCTTACTTGTTACTCCTAATGAAGAAATTGCCTACAAATGGTATGGCTATTTCGAAAGTATAAATAACAGTAATGTATTATATTATCCACCAAGTGCGAATTTACCATATGCATCAATTAATAAGTCAAAAGAAACTGAATATTCACAGTTATCAGTTATATCTAAAATTATTAAAAAAGAGGGAAAAGATTTAAACATAATAATAACCACTGAAAGATCACTTCAACCTCATTTAATTAAAGAAAATATATTTAAGGATAATATGTTTTCACTTATTAAGGGTAGTGAATTAGAGA
>QCUF01000045.1 GCA_003210825.1 Prochlorococcus sp. AG-676-P15-1
TATATCTTCATAAGATATTGAGTTAATAGTAAATCCATTATCCATTATATCTCCCACTTCATAAAATTTCTGAATCTCATCTGTTTTAATAATCGCACTTAATTTATTTCCAGATAAAGCAATTCCTTTAAATTTTAATGCTGTATACAAATTATCAATATTAGTTACTTCAGATTTTGCAGGTTCTTGAAATGGATTTCTATTTACATCAACTCTTTTAGATACAGATTCAAAATCTCCGATTGGCATAGGTATCAAGGGATTAATTATATTTTTCTCTGATAGTTGAGAGTTATTATTATTTATTTCTTCAGCACTAGCTATAAATCCAAAAAATAACATTGGAAAGACCACAGTAATAAAAGAAACTGCATAAATACTTGATGATTGATTAAGGTGATTCTTCATGCATCTAAAATACTATTTCAAAATAATGAAATTATCCATTATTGTTTGGAATTATAGCTTTATTTATAACTATAGTAATAATAGAACTTACTATATATTTAATTTATAAATAAGTTTTTACTATTTCTTGATAATAATGTCTGTTTTCAGCAAAAGAAATGATGGAAATAATATTATGGAAGATGAAAACATCAGTGAATTTCTAACTGCTGAATTATGCGAAGATGCTGGGATAATAGTTATTGATATCGAAGAAAATACTTTGAGCTTAGGTGCTATGAACTTAGACTATATTAAAGTAAAAGAATTAATAAATACTATTGAAAACAAATTTAATCTCAAAGTACATTTAAAACAAATTACTTCTCTCGAATGGGAAACTTGGTTTGAAAATACTCATTCTGTTTCTGTAGAAAGTATTCAAAAAAAGACTCATCAAAAGCAATTTGAAGGAAATAACAATGTAATTCAAATAGACAAACAAACAAATAATCAATTAACAGAAAATCATAATAGCCCTATTTATATAAATGATAATGAAATTTCGAACGTTGAAAAGTTAGAAAATGATGATGATAATGAATTAATTGATGATGCTAATGATGAAGCTTTAATCAAACTTGCTCAAGCAAATATTGGTGATGATTCTGAAATAGAAAATGATGTTTTATTTGGGGAAGAATTAACAGCCTCAAGCGACCCGGTTATCGCAGGAGTTGCATCTATTTTAAGCAAGTGTTTTACGTTAAAAGGATCTGATATTCATGCAGAACCTTTAGAAGACCGTTTACGCATTAGATATAGGGTTGATGGAGTTTTAAAAGAAGCATTTGCCTTTCCTAAGTCTCATGTCAATCCAATAATAAGCAGAATTAAAATAATGAGTAAATTAGATATTTCAGAAAAAAGATTACCCCAAGATGGAAGAATTAGGTGTCTATTAAGAGGGAGGAAATCGGATTTTAGAGTCAGTACTTTACCAGGAAGATGGGGAGAAAAAGTTGTGCTTAGAGCTTTAGAAAGTGATAATTCTGTTTTAAATCTTACTAAATTAATTACAGAAAAAACAGAACTAGATAGTATACAAACTATGTCTAAATCGCCTTATGGGATTGTAATTATAGTTGGACCGACAGGCTCTGGTAAATCAACAACTTTATACTCAATGCTAAGTGAACTAAATACTCCTGGAGTAAATATAAGCACTGTCGAAGATCCTGTGGAGTATACCTTAGATGGAATACATCAGGTGCAAGTCATAAGAGAGAAAGGTCTTGACTTTTCAAGAGCACTAAGATCCTTAATGAGACAAGACCCAGATATTATTCTTGTAGGAGAAACAAGAGATAAAGAAACAGCTCAAGCTGCAATGGAAGCTGCGCTTACAGGTCATATGGTATTTACAACTTTGCACGCAAATGATACTTCTACAGCAATAACAAGACTAGCTGAGATGGAGGTACCTCCATATTTGATCGGAGCTTCAATAATAGGAGTTGTTGCTCAAAGACTAGTAAGAAAAGTTTGTAAATCATGTAGTGATTTAAGAGGTTTAAATACAAAAGAAAATCAATTGGCATTAAGCCATGGAGTAAAAAAAGCAAGATTTTTAAGTAAAAATAATAAAAGCTGCTCTATATGTAATGGAACTGGGTATAAAGGAAGAGTTGGAATTTACGAAGTAATGAAAGTTAACGAGGTAATTAGAGAATTAATTATGAAACAAGCAAATGCAGATGAAATAAGAGAACATGCTTTTGATAAAACGGGAAGAACCCTCTTATCATATGGAATGAATTTAGTGAAGAACGAATTAACTACTATTGAAGAAGTGGAACGCGTTTGTTTACTAAATGAAAACCAATCTGAGGAATTATGAAACTAACTAATCTCATGTCAGAATTAGTAAAACGTAATGGCTCTGACTTACATTTAACAGGAGACAGTGCTCCTTTTTTTAGAGTTCAAGGTCAAATACTCCCTGCATCAAGTGATATTTATTCAAGCAAAGATTTAAGGTTTGATCTTGAACAAATACTTGGTTCAAACAAACTTGCTATGTTTGATAAAAATAAAGAGCTTGATTGTAGTTATGGATTAGAGGGTATTGCAAGATTTAGGATGAATATATTTTTAGACCGCGGAAAGATATCATGCGTAATGAGAGCATTAAATACAATAATCCCAAGCTTCTCAAACATAGGAATTCCAGATAGTGTTCAACAACTATTAAGTAGACCTAGAGGATTAATGCTTGTAACAGGGCCAACAGGATCAGGTAAAACTACAACTTTAGCTAGTGGAATTGATTGGATCAATACTAATTTTGCACATCATATTCTTACTATTGAAGACCCAATAGAATTCATTTACGACAATAAAAATTGTCTGGTAAGACAAAGAGAAGTTGGAGAAGATACAAATTCCTTTTCAAACGCATTGAGATCGGCATTAAGAGAAGATCCTGATATTATCCTAGTCGGAGAAATGAGAGATTTAGAGACTATAAGCCTTGCAATTACTGCTGCTGAAACAGGCCACCTAGTACTTGGAACTTTACATACTGCTTCAGCATCACAAACAATAGATCGAATTATTGATGTTTTCCCAACTTCTCAACAAATGCAAATTAGAGTTCAACTATCATCTTCTCTAATTGGGGTAATCTCACAAACATTATGTAAAACGATAGATAATAAAAGGGCATTGGCTGCAGAAATTTTAGTAAACAATAACGCCATAGCTAACCTTATTAGAGAAGCAAAAGCATCACAAGTATATTCTCAACTTCAGATAGGCGGTAAGTTTGGGATGCAAACCTTAGAACAATCGCTCGCAAGTCTTGTTTCTAAAAGCATAATCACTACTGACGAAGCAATGTATAAATGTAATCGGCCAAACGTATTAAAGGGTATCTTAGATGAAATAAATTCTGAAAATTCGAATTAAATAAAATGCTTCTACTATTAACAAGTTTATTAAAATGATGGATTATAAATTTATTGAAAATGCCAGATTAAGAAGGTTAATGCAAAAATCAAGGCATAAAAGAAAGGTGCTAAATAATCCAAATAGAATCGAAAAACATAAAAATGCAAAAATCACTCAAAAATATAAAAACGTCATTCCGATACCTCCTAAAAGTCAAAATTTAAGAAAAAAACAAAAAAATAAACTATCAATCTTAAAAACATATGTTGAACTAAAAATTCAAGAAAGAAAAGAATTTATAGAAGGTGATATGACTTCTCTTAGAGAAAAAAAGAAGTTATTAAAAGCCAAATCTCTTAAAGGAAGAAGATTAAAAAGTCCGCCTGTAAAAGATTTAGCAGTAGCGACAAAGCAACTTTCTTCTATGATAAGAACTGGTTTGCCTTTATTAGAATCATTAAAAATAATCTCTGATACTTCTGAAAATACGACCATCAGATATGCATTTAAAGAAATAGCTTTAGGAATAAGCAAAGGATCAACTATGTCTGAAATGTTAGATAAATATCCAGAAGTTTTTAATGAAATGTATAGAGCACTTGTGAGCGCAGGAGAAACTGCTGGATTATTACCAAATACCTTAGATCGCCAAGCAAAATTATTAGAAAGTCTTGCAAAAATTAAGGGGCAAATAAAGAGTGCTATGGCATATCCTTCTGCAATAGCAATCCTTACGTTAGTAATAGTATTTATAATGATGCTTTTTGTAATTCCAATTTTTGTGGATATTTATGATCAATCAGGAGCTCCTCTTCCTGGATTAACTCAATTTTTAATTAATTTATCAGATCAACTAAGATCAATTGAGTTTTACTTTAAAGCCATTCCATCAGGAATAGCTTTTTATTTATTTTTTAAATATTTGTCAGGTAGATCGGCTGTACTTTGGTGGTATGACAAAACCCTTCTACAATTACCCATTACAAAAGATTTGGTTACAAAATCATGTCTCGCTAATTTTTCTAGAACCTTATCTTCACTAAACAGCGCTGGAGTACCAATTTTAGAGGCTTTAACAATAGCTAAGAAAACTCTTAAAAATAGAATTTTTACCAGAATCATAGAAAATGCCTACATAGATATCCAGTCAGGAAATCCAATGCACAAAGCATTTGATAAAGAGTCAGTAATTCCAATAATGTTTACTTCAATGTTTAGGATTGGTGAAGAAACAGGTGAACTTAGTCAAATGATCACAAAATTAGCTGACTTTTACGAAGATGAAGTATCTTCTAGCGTCAAAAGCTTAACTTCAATTATGGAACCATTAATGATAATTTTTGTCGCGGTTTTTGTAGGAATTATATTAATAGCAATGTATCTTCCTATGTTTAGCATGATGTCAACAGTAGGCTAAATAGTTGAAGAATATATAAATTCATTAAAAGATTAATTTTACAAATATTTCATTGCCAAAGTACCAAACAATTAAACCCGAAAATGATAAAAATACACCAAAGGGTATTCTTTGATTTCTTTTAATTTTTTTTAGAAGTAAACCTAAAATTACAAAAATTCCCGCAAAGTTAAACGATAGCCAAATAGAAATTAAAAGTCCCTTCGTTCCTAACCAAGCGCCCAACAAAGCACTTAATTTCAAATCTCCTCCACCCATAACCGCTTTTTTAAAAATATTTTTACCTATGAGACTTAATAAATAAAAAATAGAAAAACCTAACAAAGATCCAGCAATTGAATAAATTAAATAACTAAATTGATCTAGTTCATTTAAAAGATCAATGATGAAAGAACAAGAAACTCCTAGAATTAATCCTCCTATAGTAATGGCATTAGGGAGCCAAAAATACTTAAAATCTAATATTGCTAAAGTGATTAGTATGGAGCTTAAAATTATTCCACAAAATATTGTAAAAGGAACTGGTGTTTGACTATAAATTGAAGGATTAGCATATAAATTTAACCACGCTAATAAACCTGTACTTAATTCAACAATAGGATAAGAAAAAGATATTTTTGTTTTGCAGGATCTACATTTTCCTCGTAAAAAGAACCAACTAATTAAAGGTAAATTATCAAACCAATTTATTTTTGTTTTGCATTTTGGACATCTACTGTATGGATAAACTATTGATTGATCTAAAGGTAATCTATAAGTTACAACATTTACAAAGCTGCCTATACAACAGCCAAAAATAAATAAATATATCCCAACTATTCCCACTCAATAAAACTAAGAGATTTTAATACTCGACAAGTATTGGTATCAT
>QCUF01000046.1 GCA_003210825.1 Prochlorococcus sp. AG-676-P15-1
TTTAAATACTGAAAGCTACGAAAAACGAGGTTTAGGCATGATTTTTATGCCAAATAATGAATTAAAAGTTAAAGAATCAAAACTTATATGCGATGAAGAAGCTAAAGAATTAAATTTTAAAGAAACATTTTGGAGAAATGTACCTATTAAAAATGAAACATTAGGAGTTTTAGCAAAAGCAAACGCACCATTTATAAACCAATGGATCGTCTGCTTAGAAAAAGATGATAGTAGAGATATTGAGATGCTCTTATTTCAACTAAGAAAAAGAATTGAAAAAAGGATAAGAAATAGTACAAAAAATAAAGTTGGGGACTGCGAATTCTATTTCGCATCACTTAGTTCTAAAACTGTTGTTTATAAAGGTATGGTTAGATCTGAAGTTTTATCAGAATTTTACGAAGACTTAAAGAAAGAAGATTTTAAAGTTTCTTTTTCTGTTTACCATCGAAGATTTAGCACAAATACCTTACCAAAATGGCCTCTTGCTCAGCCAATGAGATTTTTGGGTCATAATGGAGAAATTAATACCCTTTTGGGTAATATCAATTGGGCGAAAGCATCAGAAACACATATTGATGATTACTGGGGAGAGTTGTCTCGTGATATTAAGCCAATAGTAGATAAGAACAAAAGTGATTCATCAAATCTTGACGCAACACTAGAAATTAACATTCGTTCAGGCAAACCAATAACTGATTCCTTATTGAAACTTGTTCCAGAAGCATTTCGAGATCAACCAGAACTTGAAACCAGAGAAGATATTAAGGCTTTTTATGAATATTCAGCTACTCTCCAAGAAGCTTGGGATGGTCCTGCTCTATTAGTATTTGCAGATGGAAACTATGTTGGAGCGACACTTGATAGAAATGGATTAAGACCTGCTAGATATTCAATTACCAATGATGGTTTTGTGATAATGGGTTCAGAGACAGGGGTAGTGGATATTGCAGAAAACAGAGTTATAGAAAAAGGACGTTTAGGGCCAGGCCAAATGCTCGCAGTAGATCTTTCTCAGAACAAAATTTTAAGAAATTGGGAAGTTAAAGCAGAAGCTGCCAAAAGAAAAAATTATAAAAAACTGATACAAGAAAGAACTATAAAACTCAAAAATAATGAATGGTCCAATACTTGTAATTTAAAAGATTTTGAATTACTCCAACAGCAAACTGCTTTTGGTTTTTCCTCAGAAGACAATGACCTCATTCTTGATTCAATGGCTTCTCTTTCTAAGGAGCCAACATATTGTATGGGTGACGATATACCATTAGCAGTGCTCTCTTCTAAACCTCATATTTTATACGACTACTTCAAACAAAGATTTGCACAAGTTACTAATCCTCCCATAGATCCTTTAAGAGAAAAATTAGTAATGAGTTTAGAGATGCATTTAGGTGAAAGATGCTCTCCCTTCGAATCTAATGATATTAAGCCTTTTATTCATTTAAAAAGTCCAATTATTAATGAACAAGAATTAATTTCATTAAAAGAATCAGAAATTAAATCAAAAACCATTTCAAGTTTATTTGATATTGAGGAAGGAATAAAAGGATTTGAAGGAAAGTTAGATGATATTTGTAAAGTAAGCGAGAAAGCAATAAAAGAAGGCTGTTCTTTAATAATCATTTCTGACAAAGGAGTCAGTTCCAAACAAAGTTTTATTCCTCCTTTATTAGCTGTAGGTGCAATTCATCATTATCTTCTTAAAAAAGAAATAAGATTAAAAGCTTCGCTAATAATTGAAACTGGTCAATGTTGGAGCACGCATCACCTAGCATGTTTAATTGGTTATGGAGTTAGCGCAGTATGCCCTTGGTTAACACTTGAATCTGGAAGACATTGGTTACAACATCCAAAAACTCAAAAGCTTATTGCTACAAAAAAAATCAATCCACTATCAATCGATGACGTTCAGGAAAATATCAAAAAAGCTTTAGAAGATGGATTAAGAAAAATACTTTCAAAAATAGGGATTTCCCTTTTATCTAGTTATCATGGTGCTCAAATATTTGAAGCTGTAGGTCTTGGCTCTGACTTAATTAAAATAGCTTTCGATGGAACAACAAGTCGAATTGCAGGGATCACACTAAAAGAACTTGCGAATGAATCACTCTTAATTCATACCAAAGCCTTTCCAGAAATAGATTTAAAAAAATTAGAGTTTCTAGGATTTGTTCAGTTTAGAAACAATGGCGAATATCACTCTAATAATCCTGAAATGTCAAAGGTTTTACATTCTGCCCTAAAGCAAGGACCAGGATACGATCATTTCGAGACTTATAAAACACTTATTCGAAATAGACCTGTCACTTCATTAAGAGATTTATTGTCAATTAACTCGACAAGAAAAAGTATCCCCATAGATGAGGTTGAAAGTGTTGAATCAATATGTAAAAGGTTTTGTACTGGAGGAATGAGTTTAGGAGCATTATCAAGAGAAGCTCATGAAGTGTTGGCCGTTGCAATGAATAGAATTGGTGGGAAAAGTAATAGCGGGGAAGGAGGAGAAGATCCTGCTCGTTTTAATGTATTGAATGATATTGATGAAAATACTCAATCGGCAATATTACCATCTATAAAAGGCCTAGAAAATGGTGATACTGCTTGCTCAGCTATTAAACAAATAGCCTCTGGAAGATTTGGGGTTACTCCAGAATATCTAAGAAGTGGGAAGCAACTTGAAATAAAAATGGCTCAAGGAGCTAAGCCAGGCGAAGGTGGCCAATTACCAGGACCAAAAGTTGATTCATATATTGCAAAGCTAAGAAACAGCAAACCTGGAGTAGCCTTAATATCTCCACCCCCACATCATGATATTTACTCTATTGAAGACTTGGCTCAGTTAATTCATGACTTGCACCAAGTTCATCCAAGAGCGAAGGTCAGTGTAAAGCTCGTTTCTGAAATTGGGATAGGTACTATCGCTGCTGGAGTTAGCAAAGCGAATGCTGATGTAATACAAATTTCCGGGCATGATGGAGGTACTGGGGCTTCCCCTTTAAGTTCTATTAAACATGCTGGTTTACCGTGGGAATTAGGTGTTGCAGAAGTCCATAAATCCCTTATGGAAAATAATCTTAGAGAGAGAGTTCTTTTAAGAACTGATGGCGGACTTAAAACAGGATGGGATGTAGTAATCGCAGCTATTTTAGGCGCGGAAGAATTTGGCTTTGGTTCAGTAGCAATGATTGCTGAGGGATGCATAATGGCGCGTGTTTGTCATACAAACAAATGTCCTGTGGGTGTAGCTACTCAAAAAGAAGAATTAAGAAAAAGGTTTAAAGGTTTACCTGAAAATGTCGTGAACTTTTTCTTATATATTGCTGAAGAGATAAGACAAATAATGAGTAGCATTGGAGTATCTAATATGGAGGAATTGATTGGCAATCAAGAATTTCTAACCGCAAGAGATATTAAACTTCCAAAAACTGCAAATATTGATCTTAGTTCTCTAATTAAAAAAGGGACTCAAAATAAAGACAGGTCATGGTTAAAGCATTCTAAGACTGCTCATACTAATGGATATGTATTAGAGGATCAATTTTTGTCTGATAATGAATTCATGAATTCTATTAAGAATCATGGAAAATTAATTAAAAAAATAGAAATCAAGAACACTGACAGAAGTGTATGTGCAAAAATATCAGGTGAAATTGCGGGGCTTTATGGAAATAATGGATTTAATGGTGAACTAAATCTCAATTTCAAAGGATACGCAGGACAGAGTTTTGGTGCTTTTTTATTAAAAGGAATGCATATCCAATTAATTGGAGAAGCTAATGATTATGTTTGCAAAGGAATGAATGGAGGTGTACTTACTATTGTTCCTCCCCAAGTAGATGAGAAATCTTCAGAGCAAGTAATATTAGGTAATACCTGTCTTTATGGAGCAACAGGAGGCAAGTTATTTGCTTTAGGTAAATCTGGAGAAAGATTTGCTGTTAGAAATAGTGGAGCTACCGCAGTCACAGAAGGTTCGGGAGACCATTGTTGTGAATATATGACTGGTGGTAAGATAGTAATTTTAGGTTCAACAGGAAGAAATATTGGAGCAGGAATGACTGGTGGAATAGCTTATATACTTGATGAAAATAACGATTTAGAAAATAAAGTGAATAAGGAAATAGTTAGTATCCATAAAATAACTAACCTCAAGCAAGAAGAGATTTTATTAGGAATTCTTAGTGAATATCAAGAAAAAACAAAGAGTCTAAAAGCATCCAAAATAATCAATAACTGGTCTAATTTTAAGGGAATTTTTAAAATAGTTGTTCCTCCTAGCGAAGAAGAAATGCTTGGTATATAAAGTTAATGAATGCCTATTTTTATAAAGACTGAACTCATAAAAAAAGAATACTTAATTCAAAAAGATATAAGAAAGAAAATAATCAATGAACATATTAAATGGATAGAAAATTTAAAGAAAAAAGGAATAAATATCAAAAGTGGTTTTCTGGTGGATGAATTCAAACAACCAGGAGCTGGTGGGTTACTAATTCTTGAAATTGGAACGTATAAAGAAGCCTTAGAAATTATAAAAAAAGATCCGATGATAAAAAATAATATTGTCGAATGGAAATTAAATGAATGGATTAATATTAATCAATAGATAATTTAATTATCTTGGAAACTTTTTCATGAGTTTCTGAATCTCTTCAGCATGATAACTACTACGAGTTAAAGGAGAACTGACAACTTGCATAAACCCTAATTCATTTTCTCCAAATAATTTAAAATAATTAAATTTTGAAGGGGTAACAAATCTTTGAACCTGAAGATGTTTTGGACCTGGAGATAAATATTGACCAATAGTAACTATATCTACATCATTTTTTCTTAAATCCATAAGAAGAGTAAGAACTTCATCATCCTTTTCTCCTAATCCCAACATAAATCCAGATTTAGTATAAACACTTGGGAAATATTCTCTTGTTCTTTTAAGTAACTCTAAAGTTCTTTGATAGTTTCCTTGTGGCCTTACTTTCCTATACAAAGCTGAGACAGTTTCAATATTATGATTTAAAACATTTGGTCTAGAATCTAAAATCTTTTCAAGTGATGACCAGTTACCACATAAATCTGGAATTAGTAATTCAATAGTTGTTTCAGGGGATTTTTTTCTAACTTCCGAAACACATTTATAAAACTGCGAAGCTCCACCATCATCTAAATCATCTCTATTAACAGAGGTAATCACAACATGTTTAAGTTTCATTCTAAAAACAGCCTCTGCTAAACGATCAGGTTCTGTTGGGTCTAAATCTCTCTTAGATCTATCAAAATCAATATCGCAATATGGACATGCTCTCGTGCAGCCTGGGCCCATAATTAAAAAAGTTGCAGTTCCACTAGCAAAACATTCGCCAATATTGGGACAGCTTGCTTCTTGACATACAGTGTTTAATTTTAAATCACTCAACAAATTGGCAGTATTCCCTATCCTCTCAACTTGAGGTGCTTTTACTCTTAACCAGTCAGGCTTCGTAACTGCATTTTTGGAAATATTAGTCAAATTAATTATTTCAAACCAATCATCTCTAATTTTAATCAAAATAATTTAACTTTACTATTTTTATTTACTTCACTAAA
>QCUF01000047.1 GCA_003210825.1 Prochlorococcus sp. AG-676-P15-1
ATCTCTAATAGCATCATAAGCTTCATTATTATCTGAATATTTTTTTGCTAAAAATTCCTTTCTTAAATTAATCCAATTAGATCTCTCAAATTTTCCACTTGAATCAAGGAAGTCTCTATATACAATTTGCCAAACGTGATCAATAACCTCTTTGTAGTTATTTTCTAAAATTGTCGCCTTTGAATGATTACTCACCAATATCCCAGAAAAAGTAGTCACTATTAAAAAGACAAGTTTTTTTTTAAATAATTCTTTTATCTTCAAGGGTCGGTACTAAGCATTAAATTTTCTATTAATTGAATTATAAATTAAAAATAAGTTTAGGGATCAATCCATTTCCCATCATCTTTAATGAGCCGAATTAAAGCATCAACCCCTTCATCCTCAGGTACTCTTTTTATCTCCTCTTTTCTTCTGTAAAGAGCAATAGTACCTTTACCTTTGCCTACATAACCGTAATCAGCATCTGCCATTTCTCCTGGACCATTGACTATACAACCCATTATTGCTATGTCTAAACCAGTCAAATGGGAAGTGGCATTCCTAACTTTATCTACAACCTCCTCTAAATTAAAAAGCGTTCTACCACAGCTAGGGCAGCTTATATATTCAACCATTGTTTTTCGCAATCCTAAAGATTGCAAAATTGAATAGCATACTGGAATTTCCTTTTCAGGAGCTTCAGTTAGAGAAACTCTGATAGTATCTCCAAGACCTTCGGCAAGAAGTGTTCCTATACCTGCAGTACTCTTAATCCTTCCATAATCACCATCTCCTGCTTCAGTAACACCCAAATGCAAAGGATAGTTATATCCTTCTGCATCTAACCTATCTGCAATCATTCTATATGCAGCTAACATCACTGGTGCTCGTGATGCTTTCATAGAAATAATGATGTTATGAAAATCAAGCTCATCGCAGATTTTGACGAATTCCATTGCAGATTCTGTCATCCCTAAAGGTGTATCTCCATACGTAAAAAGCATCCTCTCGGATAAAGATCCATGATTCACTCCAATTCTTAAAGCTTTATTCTCCGACTTTAAAACTTCCACAAGTGGAGTAAATCTTTTAAGAATTGTTTTCTTAATAGTTTCAAACTCAGCGTCAGTATATTCTGTCCTTGTAGGATCTGATTTCTCAAAAACAAATAATCCTGGATTAATTCTTACTTTATCAACATGTTTCGCAACCTCCATTGCAATTTTCATTCCATTGTGATGAACATCTGCAACTAAGGGGGTATCTATATTATTTTTTATTAATTTTTCTTTAATATCCCCAACAGCCTTTGCATGAGCTAAGGAAGGAACAGTTAGTCTTACAATCTCGCATCCAACTTCATGAAGTCTTTTAATTGCTAAATAAGAATTATCCACATCCATAGTATCTTCATTTATCATCGATTGAACTCTTACTGGATAATCACTACCAATTGCGATATTCCCAACCATTACTGTTCTAGTTATCCTTCTCTCAATATAAGTTGAATATCTCCTTGAGAGACTATTCACCTCTTTTGATTGAGTAAGTGACATTAAATTCTAGAAATTCAAAAAATCTTACTTAAATTATAAAGCATATAGTTTACTACTAACATTCTTAAGGTCTTTTAAAGTTAGATCATATGGTTTTTCAACCTCTTTTGAAGAGAATCTCAACAAATAAGATGGGTGAAAAATAGTAATAATTTCTCTCCCATCTTTCTTAAACCATTTCCCTCTTATCTTAGAAATTGGATTCTTTATTTCCAAAATAGTTCTCATAGCAGTCGAACCAGTTAAAATAATAAATTTCGGATCTACTAGTTTAATTTGCTGAATTAACCATGGTTTATGAATATTAATTTCTTTATTAGTTGGTTTTCTATTATTTGGAGGACGACATTTAATTACATTGCAAAAATATACATCCTCTTTTAAGTCAATTCCAGCTTCTATTAATAGGTCATCCAACAATTTTCCTGATTTGCCAACATAAGGTTCTCCCTCTAAGTCTTCTTGAGCCCCCGGGGCTTCCCCAATTATTAATAAATTTGCAAATACATTACCTCTGCTAATGACTAATCTTTTCAAAGCAAATTTAAGTTCAAAGTTTATAAATAATATTAAAACTAAAAATTAATAAAAAAAATATGAACTATATGATTCTTTACTACACATTTTAATTTCTAAGAAAAGACAATATGAAAATAAATTAAATTAAGAAAACGAACTAAATCAAACCAATCTGTGATACTTTTACTTATTCTTAATCTATTAATAAAAAATTTTTTAAAGTTATATTTAAAGAACTTTTGATCAAATGAGTGAAGTAAATTTATCAAAAAGAGCACTCTCTATTGAGCCTTCACTTACTCTACAGATAAGTGCCAAAGCTAATCAACTCTCAAAAGAGGGAAAAGACATCTGTAATTTAAGTGCTGGAGAACCAGATTTTGATGCTCCCAATGAAATATTAAAAGCAACAAGTGAGTCTATATTTGATGGATATACAAAATATGGTCCTGCCTCAGGAGATTTAGAACTTAGAAAAGCTATTGTTGAAAAACTTCAAACTCAAAACAATTTAAATGTTGAATTTGAAAATGTAATGGTAACAAATGGAGCTAAACAGGCGATTTATAATCTTTTCCAGGTTTTATTGAATGATGGTGACGAGGTTATTATACCTTCTCCTTATTGGCTAAGCTATCCTCAGATGGTTAGATTGGCAGGAGGGAAGCCTGTCTTTCTAAATTCTTCTGCTAAAGATGGATTCAAAATAAATATACAAGATTTAAAATCTAAGATATCTTCAAAAACGAGATTTATAATTATTAATTCTCCCAACAATCCAACTGGTAGAGTAATACCAAAAGAAGAGTTGTTAAAAATTGCAGAAGTAGTAAGAGAAAATAAAAATATTAATATTCTTTCAGATGAGATTTACGAATTAATTCTTAAAAAAGAATTTAAGCATTTAAGTGTAGCTTCACTAGCAACTGACCTAAAAGATAGAATTTTTATAATTAATGGTTTTGCAAAAGCTTGGGCAATGACTGGGTGGAGAGTTGGTTATTTAGTAGGGCAAAAAGATGTTATTAAAGCGTCATCAGCCTTACAAAGCCAAAGTACAAGTAATGTTTGTTCTTTTGTTCAAAGAGGTGCTTTAGAGGCTTTAAAAGTAAACCGAGAATTTTTCTTAGAAATCAATAGCCATTATGATCTAAGAAGAGAAGTCCTTTATAAAGGGCTAAAAAATATCAAAGGACTATTTATATATCCACCTAATGGAGCTTTTTATGCATTTCCTAGATTACCTAATAATTCCATGACTTCTGTAGAATTTTGCAAAAGAATTCTTAATGATTATGGTTTAGTGGTGGTGCCTGGAAAACCTTTTGGTGATGATCAATGTATTAGAATTTCTTGTGCCTCTTCAAAAGAAAAAATTATTGATGGCTTATCAAGATTAGAGAAAGGCATTTTTAATTATTACTTTTAAATGAATAGAAATTTTATTAATTTCAAAAAGATATTTGTAACATCTACTATTTTTTTTGCAACTCTTTTATCACCCTTGAATGCAAATCCAAAAGTTTTAAAGATCGGGGCAATTCCTGATCAAAATCAAGAGGTGTTAGACAAAAGATTTAATTTGTTTTCAAAAGAATTAGCAAAGACTCTAGATGTAAAGGTAAAGTATGTACCCGTTATTAATTATGTTGCTGCTGTTACTGGATTTAGAACAAATGATTTAGATTTAGTTTGGTTTGGTGGTTTATCAGGGGTTCAGGCAAGATTACAAACCCCTAATGCAATTGTAATTGCTCAACGAGATATTGATAAAGAATTTAAAAGCGTTTTTATTGTGAATAAGAAATTAAAACTTGATTCAATTTCCAATAAAAATGGACTTAAAAAGCTCAAGAATCTAAGATTTACTTTTGGTTCTGAAAATTCAACATCTGGAAGGTTAATGCCAGAATATTTCCTTAATGATGCTGGAATAAAAATAGAAAACTTTAAAGGAAAAAGAGTAGGATTTAGCGGTAGTCATGATGCAACCATCGCTTTAGTTAATAGTGGAGCCTTTGATGCAGGAGCTTTAAATAAACAAGTGTGGGAAAACAATCTTAAAAATAATCCTAAAAGAACAAATAATGTAAATCTTTTTTGGATAACTCCTGATTATGTTGACTATCATTGGGTTGCTCAAGGAAATCTTGATAATAGATTTAGAGAAGGTTTTACTAAAGAACTTAAATCTACAATTCTTAATTTAGATATTAAAAATACAGAACATAAAAAGATATTAGATATGTTTAACGCAAAAAAGTTTATAGAAGCAGAATCTAGTGACTATAAAAATATCGAGTTAATCGCGAGAAAATTAAATAAAATCAGATGATTAATCCTCTTCTCGAATTAAAAGAGGTAAGCTATAAAAATAAAAATAATTTCACCTTAAATAAGGTAAGTTTACGAATTAAATCGGGTGAAAAAATTGCCTTATTAGGCAAAAGTGGCGCGGGTAAAACTACTCTTATATCTATTCTTAACGGAACACTCAAACCTAACAAAGGTAGAGTTAAATTATTTAATACAGAATTTGATAAATTAAACTTATATCAAAAGAGTAAGATCTCAACTATCTGGCAAGATTTAAGATTAATAGAAGATCTATCAGCAGAACAAAATGTTAATTGTGGACTTCTTGGAAAACAAAGTTTCCTATTTGCTTTTAAGAATTTACTAAATATAAGTTCTTTTAATAAAGCTCATCAATATATGCAAGTTTGTAATCTTCAGAAATCTATTTTCTCCAAAAATATTAGAAAAATATCTGGAGGCCAAAAACAAAGAGTTGCTATTGCAAGATCATTAATTCAAGAGTCAGATATACTACTTGCTGATGAGCCTTTTAATAATTTAGATCCAAAACTAACTTCTAATATTAAAAATCTGTTATTAATTACTAAAAATAAAAATAAAATAAAAGTTCCTAAAACTACTTTAATTTCTTTGCATAGATTAGATTTATTAGATGGTTTTAATAGAATTATTGGAATGAAAAATGGTGAAATATTATTTGATTTAGAGAAAACTAAATTAAAAAAATATCATTTAAACAAGATTTATTAGACAATTGAATAAATTAAAATTAAATTCTTCTTCAATAACTTTTCTACCAATACTAGTTTGTATACCTATAACCTATGAACTATTTATTAATTTTCATGTTGGAGGAATTGAATTATTTAAAGAATTTATTATTTCTGCCTTAACTCCAAAAATCAATAATGAAATCATTTTCACATTAGTAAAAAGATTAAA
>QCUF01000048.1 GCA_003210825.1 Prochlorococcus sp. AG-676-P15-1
TAGTTTTAGTAATTGCTTAGCCGATGAAATTGGAGGCGAATTAAGTAATGATTTATCTATAGAATCAAAATCTAGTGATGTTAAAAATGATATTAAGGATAAGGGTGATATCCCCATAACTTCTAATGAGGATATCTTTGGTGATGAACAAGCTTTCCCATTCATAGCTGGTTTAGGAAAAAATGCTGCACATTAATTCAAAGTACAATGTTTTTTTAATCCATTTTAAGTAAAAATATTGAAAGGTCTTAGAGTTATTGAGCTTTCTGAAGCACTCAATGTTGACAGCTCTGATCTGTTGGCTGTTTGTGCAATCTTAAAATGTAATGCAAGTTCAAAATTGAGTATGCTTACGTTTGAAGAATGTAAAATAATTACGGATTACTATGAGAGAAATTCTTAGATGTTCATTTTTTTTACGAAGATGGCACACTCAATTTATTCAATTTCTTTTATCATAGAAACTAATGTGCTATGAATTTCATCTTCTGAGATTTCATTTTTAAAATTTATAATTGCAAACTTATCATCATATTTAATTTTCATGAATTGACTAGAAATTTCTTCCAAATAAGCCTCCTTAAATACTGAAATATTTCCATAATATTTTAGATATTTATGCACAGACTCAATGTGATCTTTATTCATATGTTTACAAACTCTTTCACTAATATTTGAACTAATTATTTTCATTTAAAAAAATTTAATTATTTTAAGGTTAATATTTTTTTTTCATAATTTAAAGTCTTAATCGCTTTATTTATTAATTCTTTAACCTCATTGGCGTCTATTGCTCTTACTAATTTGTTGCGAAGGTTAGTGGCTCCTTGGAAATTTTTACAAGTCCATGAAATATGTTTTCTGGCTATTAATAAACCATGAGTGCCCTTTTCTTTTATAAGTTCATCTAAATGTTCAATAATCAACAACAATTTTTCTTCAATATTTGGTTCTTTAAAACCTTCAAGTTCTTTGACTGCGTAATCTATTTCTCCTATTTTCCATGGAGAACCAAGTATACCTCTACCAATCATTAAACCATCAGCATTTGTTTTTCTGAAGCAATTAAGTGCGTCCTCAGGATTTTTGATATCTCCATTTGCAATTACTGGTATTTCTAAAATCTCTTTAATTTTTCCAATCATATCCCAGTCTGCTTTGCCTGAAAATCCTTCTTTTCGAGTCCTCCCGTGTAAAGTTATCATTTCAGCTCCTGCATCTTGAAGTCTTAAAAGAAATTCCTCTATATTTTCTTCTTTATTGTTCCAACCAAGCCTTGTTTTGACTGTAACAGGTACTTTAACAGCATTTGAAACTCTTTTTACTAATTCAACAGCTAATAAACGATCATTAATTAAAGCACTTCCACCACCTTTCCTTGAGATTTTTTTTACTGGACAGCCCATGTTTATATCAATAAGATATGCTCCTGAATCTTCTGCCAGTTTTGCTGCCTCTGAAACAGCAAAAGGTCTATTATCAAATATCTGCACACCTATAGGACCTTGTTCTAATTCAAGTTGTTTAATTTTTTGAGTGCCATATCCATGTTTTAGGCTTGTTGCATTAATCATTTCTGTAAATAGTAAGGAGTCTGGAGCCCATTTTCTTACTAATTTTCTAAATATTTTATCGGTAACTCCTGCAAGAGGAGATAAAATTACTTTACTATTTAATATTCTCGATACACCTTTGCCTTTTAATTTTATAATTGAAGACATTATGTAAAAATCACTTTTATATGTACACTATAGATTGAATAATCAACATTCATTTGATTCTGTTTTTTATTCTTAAAAATTTAATTAGATTTCTTTTTATTGTCTTAATTAGTTGCTATTTTTGCTAAATTATGGATAATTTATTAATTTTTTGGGTTTTATATTTTTGATTCTTTTATTATCAATTCTTCTTCCAATATTTCTTTTTATTGCTCCTAATAATGTTTATGCGATGCAAGGAAGTCTTGATTTGTCTAGTGCACAAACATCAGTTGGTAAAAGGTTTGCTAAAGTCTTTTGTGATGCTAAAAATGAGGGATTAGATTCTGAATTTGCAAGTGAATATGCTTTAAATAATACATATCTAAAATTCGTGGCTTTTCCCGATGATGATCAATATTTAGATGACCTTTGGGAATTTACTTCTAATAATATTTTAGAAAACTGCGGAAACAAAATCAATATTAGCGATTTAAAAGAACTAGAAATTTTCTTTAAAGAAGAAGGTATTATTGCATCAAATAGAGAGCTTTATTTACCCGCTTTTGAAAATAATTAGCCTTAATTTTTATGATGTACTAAAGTACGTTCAGAATGTTTGAAATTGATGAATTTTTTAGGTTTAAATTCTCCAGTAATTTTCGTAATATCAGTTATTATTCTTATAATATTAGGCCCAAAAAGAGTAGAAAAAGGTTGGTTGTTATTCCAACGTTTATTAAAATTTCTTCTTAGTAATAAAGAAGATATTTCTAATGACAAATTAAAGTTAGAATCGCCATTAGATTTAAAATTAGAGGTGAACTCAGTCAAAGAAGAAGTATTAGAAGCAAAGTCAAAGGAAGTAGAGGTAGTAGAAGTTAAAGAGGAGGTAGTAGAAGAAAAAAAAGAGGAGCCAGAGGTAAATGGAGTTAAAGAAGAAGTATTAGAAGCAAAGCCAAAAAGGAAAAAACCTAAACCAAACAAAAATTCAAAAGAATGATAGTTAAAAATAAAAAATTCCGAAAAATTATTCATCCTCATTATCTAATCTCGGAAATAATTTGAGCCTATAAAGTTTATCTAGATAAATAAAGGAATTTATATAATTTTTATATTAAGAATCTAATGCTACCTCTATTGCGGCAATTAAATTTTCATCGAAGGGCTGAATACCAGGTTTAAATCTTGCTATGACATTGCTATCTTTACCAATTAAGAATTTTTCGAAATTCCATTCAACATCACCCTTTGGTTCAACTTTGTTTAGTGTTGTATATGGTTCAGTGGTATTACCTTTTGCATGAACTTTTTCCATAATTTCGAATTCAACACCATATCTTGTAGAGCAAAAGTTCTTTATCTCTGAAAGAGAATCTGGTTCTTGGTTACCAAAATCATTACAAGGAAAAGCAAGAATCCTTAAACCTTTTTTTGAATATTTATTGTGAAGCTTTTGGAGATCCTCGTATTGAGCAGTATTGCCACAATAACTGGCGACATTTACTACTAAAATTACATTTTCTGAATATTCGCCAAGCTTTTTAGCTTCTCCACTTGCTGATATAACAGTTGTGTTTTTGACTTCTACTAACATATGTTTAATAAAATTATCTTTTGAAGATAGCATTGAAAAAATGTTTTTGCGTTCTTTAATATCTTATTTACTTATTATTTTTATTTGTAATTTTTAGTAAAAAGTTTTTTCTCAACTTATATAATTAAGTAAACATATTAAAAAATTGACTTGGATCCATTAGACCCTCTTACTGAAATTGTTAAATCAGGACAGGGCTTCTCGCCTTTAATTGCGCTAGAACGAATCCTTTGGGTAATGATGGGTTTTTTCTTTGTTGGTGCTATTTCAACTTCAATTGCAACAGGAATAAAGCAAAATAATTGGTTCGGAAATAATTCATTTTTGTCTAGTTTAAAAGCTAATAAAAGAAAAGATAAACTTTCAAACAAGCTATCTGATGATGAAAAATAATATAAATTTATTCGGTCATGGGTAGTTTTGAATTTATTCCCAAGAAATTATTATTACTTGGTAGTGGCGAACTTGGTAAAGAGCTAGTGGTTGAAGCTAAAAGATTAGGCTTAGAAGTAATAGCTATTGATAAATATGAAAATGCACCAGCGATGCAATTAGCTGATAATTCATTTGTAATAGATATGAGTAATAAGGAAATTCTAAAAAATTCGATAAAAGAACTCGAACCTGATTTTGTAGTCCCCGAAATTGAAGCAATCTCGATTGAAGCTTTAAAGGAATTGGAAGACGAAGGAATAAATATAGTTCCTAATGCTAGAACTGTTGAAATAACAATGAATAGGGATAAAATAAGAAACCTTGCATCTAAAGAATTAAATATAAAAACTGCAAATTTTAGTTATGTTTTTAAAGTTGAAGAGCTAGAAAAAAAATCATCTGAAATTGGCTTCCCTCTTTTGCTAAAGCCTTTAATGAGTTCTTCAGGTAAAGGTCAAAGTTTAGTTAACAGGAAAGAGGATCTTTTGTTAGCTTGGAATGATGCCTTGAAAAATTCAAGAGGACAAATAGTTGGTGTAATACTTGAGGAATTTTTACTTTTTGATTATGAATTTACTCTCTTAGCTATTAGAAAAGATAGTGGAGAGAATGTATTTTGTGACCCAATAGGTCATGAACAATATAAAGGAGATTATCAATGTAGCTGGCAACCATTGGACATGAACCAATCCTTGATTAATGAAGCACGAAATATGACAACTAAAATATTAAATAATTTAAATGGTTCGGGTCTTTATGGGGTTGAGTTTTTCGTTAAAGGCAAAGAGGTTATATTTTCAGAATTATCTCCTAGGCCTCATGATACGGGAATGGTCACCTTAGTTAGTCAAAATATAAACGAATTTGAATTACACTTAAGGGCCTTTTTAAATCTCCCCATACCAAATATTTCAATAATAAAGCCATCAGCAACTAGGGTAATAGTATCAGATAAAGAATCTAATAATCCTTCATACACTGGACTAAAAGAGGCGTTAGAAATACAGAATACTAAAGTTCTAATATTTGGGAAACCAACATCAAAGAAAGGAAGGAGAATGGGGGTAGTCCTCTCATCAGATAATGATCTAAATATTGCTCGAGAAAATGCAGACAAGTCAGCACGTCAAATTAAAATTGTTCCCTAATTAATAGAATATTAAATAAATATTATAAAAAAACTACTTATTTCCTTCGTTTTTGTTTTCTGTCTTTGTATGTAATATTTAAGAGTATTATTATTTTTTTCTATGATAGAGAACTATAAAGGTTGGGATATAACTTTGACATGGGAAGATAAGCATTCTTTTATGGATAAATCTAGTATTAAGGATACTTTTAACCAAAAAGAAAAGTGGAAAGGAGTTAATTTAAATGGTAATAGTATTTATGGCTCATCTCTTAAGGAAATAAGGCATATTATTGATTACCCAAGGCTACATAATTAATTATTTATAGAAAAAATTAATTTTGTTCTTTTTTATTATTATCATCAATAAGTTCGTTTGCAAGTTCTCTTAAATCACCTTTAATTGATACCCATGTAAAAGCAGCGATGAAAA
>QCUF01000049.1 GCA_003210825.1 Prochlorococcus sp. AG-676-P15-1
AAGAATGGGAACAGTTGAATTAAACTTTTCTTTGATTATATTTTTGATAGATTTAAATTCTTTTTCATTTAGAACATCTGCTCTAGATATTAGAACGATATCAGAAACCTCCAACTGTTCTTCAAAGAGTTCGTCAATGGATGCATTATGGTCAATCTTATTTAACTCATCGTACTGATTAGTTATTTCATTTAAATCATTTATTGGAGAGCCCTTAAGCATTGACTCTCCATTGACTATGCCAATCACCAGATCAAGATATATTGATGTCCTTATCTCAGGCCAATTGAGTGCTTGTATCAATGGTAAGGGTAAGGCAAGTCCACTCGTCTCAATGATTATTGCTTCTATGTCAGGATTAAAATTTAAAAGTGATTTTATCGAGGGAATAAAATCATCTTGAACGGTGCAACATAAACAACCATTATTTAATTCAATAATACAGCCTTCATCTGAGTCATCACAGCCATTACAGCTTTTAACCAAGTCTCCATCAATCCCAACATCACCAAATTCGTTAATTATTAACCCAAATTTTTTATTGCTCTCTCTAAGTAAATATCTTAAAAAAGTAGTCTTACCTGAACCAAGAAATCCAGAAATTACAATTACAGGTATTCTTTTATTCATATTTATTTTTTAACAACCAAGACTATATTCTGTACTTTCTCCTGTCGAACTATTAGTACCATTTGCTATTTCACATAATTCTTTTTGTTGTATACGGCTAAGAACTGCATTCGTAAAATCTGCACCATCAATCTTAGCCCCTTCAAAATTACTTTCCATTAATAAAGCATTTGTGAAATTCACATCTGAAAGATCTGCGTCTGTAAAATCTGTTGCATATGCTAAAGCGTCACTAAGGTTAGCTCCAGTCATAGTTGCGTTTTGCAATTTACTATTATTAAAAACTGCGCCCTCCAAGTTACTTTGACTAAAATCAAATCCATTTAAATTGAACTTTACAAATTCATTACCACTAAGATCTTGACCATGCATATCTTCCTCTAAATCAAGGTCTTGCTGGTTTCTTATTTCTGGAGGTCGTTTAGCCCAAGCAGAGTTTACAAAATTAAAAAATAAGATCCCAATAAAAAATATAGTTATTAAAGCATTCTTGAGGGAAGGAAAATTAATTGATTTAATCATAATAAAAATGTATTTTAGATCTAGGGTTTTAAAGTTTGTATCACCATCTTAAAGGAAAATATATGGCAATGTCACTAAAGGTTATTGTTCCTCCTCATCCATTAATAAAACATTGGCTTTCAATTTTAAGAGAGAAAAATACTCCTAATATTTTATATTCAACTGGCTATGAACAATTAGGAAAATGGCTAACTTATGAAGCGTTAAGAGATTGGCTTCCATATAAAAAAGAGTCGATAAAAACAGATAATGGAGAGGCAGAAGGTGTTTTTATAAATAATGATTATCCAATAAAAGTAATAGCGATAATGCCTGAAGGATTATCCCTATGGTACGGAGCAAAAGAAGTGATCCCAAATTCAACTCTTTTGTTAGGAGAATTACCAACAAAAATCGAAGATAATGTTGGAGTTATGGTTTATTCAGATCAAATAAAGATGAAATCAAATCCAATTGAAACTCTTATTAACTTAAAAAGATTAGGGGTTGAATCTAATAGGATTTTATTAATATCATCCATTTGCAGCAATAAAGGTCTAAATGAAATTGCAAAGATATTTCCTCAACAAGTTATATATACATCTTGTATCGATGAAGAAGACGAAAATTCAAATTTGTTGAAGCCCGGAATTGGAAACCCTTTATTGCGTTTGAGTACTATATTTTCAGATAAGAACTAAGATATAATATAAATAGAAATTAATTACCAATGTCTGAATATAGAGATTCGTCTTCAAATAATTTTTTATCTTTAATAAGTGGGGCTTTTATCGGAGCAGCAGGTTTAGCATGGTGGTTAATCTCCGAAGCAGATAAAAGAAAAGAAGAAAAGAAACAAAAAGCAATGATGTATTCATCTAGAATTCAAGATGGTTCAGAGGCTATTGACACTAACGAAAACATTAAAGACGTTGAAGGGGATAAATTAGAGCAGAAAGTTGAAGAGCTTAATTCTGCAATTGCTGATGTAAGGAGGCAACTTGAGGAGTTAGGACAATAAAATAAAAAAGGTTCTCAAATCATATGAATAAATTAAGATCATCTGCAATAACTCAAGGTGTCCAAAGATCTCCCAACAGATCGATGTTAAGAGCTGTTGGTTTTAGTGATGAAGATTTTACTAAACCTATTATTGGAGTTGCTAACGGATTTAGTACTATCACACCATGCAATATGGGGTTAAACAAGTTAGCTCTAAAAGCTGAAGAGTCAATAAGAGAAGCAGGAGGAATGCCTCAGATGTTCGGAACTATCACCGTAAGTGATGGAATCTCTATGGGAACAGAGGGAATGAAATATTCCCTAGTTTCAAGAGAGGTTATAGCTGATTCAATCGAATCAGCATGCAATGCGCAAAGTATGGACGGGGTTTTAGCTATTGGAGGTTGTGATAAAAATATGCCAGGAGCAATGATTGCAATTGCAAGAATGAATATCCCATCCATATTTATTTATGGAGGAACAATAAAACCTGGCAAATTAAACGGTGAAGATCTTACAGTTGTCAGTGCATTTGAAGCTGTTGGGCAATTAACTTCTGGGAAAATAAATGAGAAGAGATTATTTGAAGTTGAAAAAAATTGTATCCCAGGAGCTGGTAGTTGTGGAGGAATGTTTACAGCTAATACCATGTCTGCCGTTATAGAAGTCTTGGGTTTAAGTCTTCCTTATAGTTCAACAATGGCAGCTGAAGATTATGAGAAAGAAGTTAGCGCTGAAAAAAGTGCTGAAATATTAGTTGATGCAATTAGAAAAGACATTCGACCTTTAACTCTCATGACTAAAGAATCATTTGAGAATGCAATATCTGTCATTATGGCAATTGGAGGTTCAACTAATGCCGTTCTCCATATATTAGCAATAGCAAATACAGCAGGTATAGATATCAATATTGATGATTTCGAAAGAATAAGACAAAAAGTACCTGTAATTTGCGACTTAAAACCCAGCGGTAAATACGTAACAGTCGATCTTCATAAGGCAGGTGGAATCCCACAAGTTATGAAAATACTTCTAAACGCAGGTTTGATACATGGTAATTGTAGAAACATAGAGGGTAAAACAATAGTTGAATCCTTAAAAGATATTCCAGATAAACCTCCAGAGAATCAGGATGTCATTCGAGATATTGATAATCCGCTTTATAAAAAAGGTCACTTAGCGATTCTAAAAGGTAACTTAGCCTCGGAAGGTTGTGTAGCCAAAATTAGTGGAATAAAGAATCCTGTATTAAAAGGACCTGCTCGCATTTTTGAGAGTGAGGAGGATTGTCTCAAATCAATTTTGAATAATGATATTAAAGCTGGTAATGTTGTTGTCATAAGAAATGAAGGTCCTGTGGGCGGACCAGGGATGAGAGAAATGTTGGCACCAACATCCGCAATTGTTGGGCAAGGACTTGGAGAAAAAGTAGCTCTAATAACTGATGGTAGATTTAGTGGAGGCACCTATGGCCTAGTTGTTGGCCATATTGCACCAGAGGCAGCAGTTGGAGGAAATATAGCGTTAATAAAAGAAGGCGATTTAATAACTGTTGATGCGAAAAACCAATTAATCGAAGTTGAACTATCTGATGAGGAATTAGAAATGAGAAGAATTAACTGGGTAAAGCCAAGTAAAAAATATAAAAAAGGAGTTCTTTCTAAATATTCAAGAATTGTTAGCACCTCAAGCCTTGGAGCCGTTACAGATTTGGAAGAATAATCTCCTAATAAACTGTTCTAAGTAATAAATTTTTTTATCCTCGTAGAAAGGTTCTCCAATCTTGAACTATATTTTGGTGGAGAGCATTTTTTGCCATCACTACTATTCATCCATATTGTTTTTACACCACTCCATAAAATAGGTTCATCAGGAAAGTTCAGCTTTGAAATAACTAAAACTAATTCACTATTTGATTTAAAAAGTTCTAACTCAAGATCATAAATATCCAATCTTTTCCCTTCATTATCTCTACATAAAATATTTACAGTTAAATCAATATCCACATTATCACCTTCATATTCCCCATTAATCTTTACGACTGAGTGCAGAAAAGGTTTATTTGTTAAATCTGCAGACTTAGCAATTAAAGTATTAAATTTTTCATCAAAATCTTCAAAGAACACTGATTGATTTTATTAAAATTTTTATTGGACCCGATTTGAATCCATCATTAAGTAGACCATCATCTCCAAATTTTGAATGTAGCAGTTGTAATCTCTTAATTTTTGATGGTTTGAATTTGAAAGGGAAACGGACCTTATTAGCTCTTACTGATGGATTAAGAGAATTAAAAGGAATTTCTATCTTAGTTGTTCCAAATTTTTTAGTAGGAAATGATTTTATCCATCTCAGACCACCAGGAATAAATTCTGTCAGGCCAAGGATGTCATCTTCGCATGCGACTGCAAATTTAAAGGTTCTTCCTTGACCATCTATTTTTAATTCAAAAGATTGATACTCGTTAATATCTAATGAAGGTTTATATATCGATGATCTACAACTAACAAAGCCTCCAGCTTTCTCTATGATATTTCCCTTTAATAGCAACCCAGAATTTGTATTTTCGCAATAAGCTGAACTTGAACCACCCATAACTGTATCGTTTAAGGTTTTCCATCCTTCAAACTCTTTTTTCTGGAATAAAACTTTTTTATTACTCATTAATTAGTTTAGAACTAATATAGACTTTAACTAAATTGATAATTCTTTTGAAGATTCTTCATCGCAAAATATTGATATCTGGTTACTTGATTTAATCAGTTTAGAAGGAGTCCTTTCTTGAGATTCATCTTTATCCAATAACCTCTGGAGTGCTAATTGTTTAGAAGCTCCACTAACTAAAAATATTATATTTGAAGAAGCAGAGAGTACTTTAGGTGTTAGAGAAATTCTTTTAAGCCCCTTACCCTCATTAAAAATTACTAAATCATCAGCATCTTATCTTGTAGAAATAACGCAGATATGTTTAAAC
>QCUF01000050.1 GCA_003210825.1 Prochlorococcus sp. AG-676-P15-1
TTTTTTAAAAATATTATTTTCGATAGTTTCTTTAATTATTAAAAGTTCAACTAATTTTTCTAATAAAGTGCGATTTTTACGGATGATATTTATGGCATTATTTAGCGAAATCTTAGAGATATTTATAATTTCACTATCTATTCTGGAGTAAGTGTTATCAGCTATTGTTAATTTTTTACTGACAAAACCATCTCCAATTAATATGTCATTACTATTTTCAAGAGATAAAGGACCTATTATTGAAAATCCATATTTAGTTACCATCTCTTTAACAATACTTGTTGCATAGGAAATATCATTAATTGAACATTGAGTAATTTCATTTTTACCGTATACGATTGTTTCAGCAGCCCGCCCAGCCAATGCTATTTCTATTTTAGATAACAATAATTTCTTTGAAATTAATCCACTTGATACTATATCTTCGTCTGGATTAATTTTCGTAAATCCTCCCATGTATCCTGATCTTGGAAGAATAGTTATTTTATCTACTGAATCAATACCATTTCTAACCGCCGAAACTATTGCACGTCCAACTTCATTATATGCAATAATTTTTTTCATATTTTGAGAAGAAATCATTGAAGTACGAAGACCAAGCGTAACTTTATCTAAAGCATTTTCTATATGAACATCACTAATTAATTTAGATTCTTCTCTAGCGCAATGTATCGCACTTTCATTCATTAAATTTGCTAATTCAGCACCAGAAAAACCTATTGTTCTTGTAGCCCAGTATGCTAAATCTACACTTTTAGAAAGAGGTTTTGATAAGGAATGAACTGAAAGTATTTTTTTTCTCCCATCTAAATCAGGCAACATAACCTCAATTTTTCTATCGAATCGTCCTGGTCTAAGAAGTGCTGAATCTAAGATATCTGGTCTGTTTGTGGCGGCAATAACAACTATTCCAGAATTATCTGCAAAACCATCTAATTCTGTTAACAGTTGATTAAGAGTTTGTTCTCTTTCATCATTACCTCCTCCGATCCCAGAACCTCTTTGTCTTCCTATAGAATCTATTTCATCAATAAAAATTATGCAAGGGGATTTTTCTTTTGCTTTCTCAAATAAGTCTCTAACTCTACTTGCTCCAACACCAACAAATAGTTCAACAAATTCTGATGCGGCAATAGAGAGAAAAGGGACACCTGACTCGCCTGCAATAGCTTTAGCTAATAATGTTTTACCTGTTCCTGGAGGACCAATTAATAGAACCCCCTTAGGAACTTTTGCTCCAAGATCTGTAAATTTTTTTGGTTCATTAAGAAATTTAATTACTTCCTTTAATTCCTCCGCAGCCTCAGGAACTCCAGCAACATCATCAAATCGTGTATCTACATCATCAATGGTGACAAATTTAGATTTATTTTTTCCAAAACCTAAAGCTCTTGAGGCAAGTTTTGATGTACTTCTCAATATTAAAACTATGGCAAATATAAAAATTAAAAAAAGACCAACTGATGCAAATGAATTTGCTGCTGAAGATTCTTTACGACTGTTATTAATGGTTAGGTCAACATTATTTTCAGAAGCTTTTTCAAGAATTAGTTGATCATTATAAAGAATAGGTACTTTTTCTTTGTTTCCATTCTTATATAGAACATCTATTTCTCTCTTTCTCGGATAGAAATATATTGATTTTATATTTCCCGAATCTAGTTCTAATAAGATATCAGAATAGCTTTTATTAGAATTTGAATATGAGAAACTTGATTTAAAGAACACTTATCTTTAATAAAATATAATAGTTAAAGCTTAAAAGCTCAGATTAAGAATTGCATTATATAAGTCAAATATACTCAAATATTTGAGAGATAACCACTGAAAGGTTATATTAATAATAGGATGTAAAAAAATTAGTATGGCTGTTCCAAAGAAGAAAAAATCAAAGAGCAAGAGAAATCATCGACATGCTGTTTGGAAAGGTAAAGCAGCATTAGCTGCTCAAAAGGCAATGTCATTAGGAAAATCTGTTTTAACTGGAAAATCACAAGGTTTTGTGTATCCCATAGACGAGGAAGAGGAAAATGATGAATAATTTGGTTATGAACCTAGTTTAAAGGCTTCAAGTATTACAGCATAAGTTGCTCCAATTCGAGCTTTATCTATTATTGACCACAATTTAAATAAACTAGAATCAGAAGAGGGTCTTATTCTAATTATAAATTCAATAATTAATATTATTATTGGAACCATTATTAATTCATTTCGACCTTCAGATATAAATTTAGTAACAAAATTTGCAAACAAAAAGTACCCTATCAATACAGAAATAATATTTATAGATTTTGATTTCCAAGAGGAACTTAAAAAACCAAACAATAAATTATTAAATTGATCATTTATTTTTGAAAATTTTGTTTTTTGCATTTTAAATTGTCATCAAATATTTATCCAAATAATCACAATCAACATAATCACTATAAAGCTTTGGACCTTTAATAACATTAGCCTTACACCTATCATTACCCAGACTATCTAAAAAACATTTTAAATTGATATCCTCATCAACAACAGCGGGTATATTTGAAGGAACATAAATAGTAGGGAGTTTTGCTGCTAAAGATGATCTAAGCCCAGGAATTGAGTCTTCAAAAACTATAGATTTATTAAATTTTATACCACTTAGTTTTATCGCTTTTAAATAAGGTAAAGGGTTTGGTTTATGAAATTTAACATCATCACTTGCAATAATAAATTCAAATGGATTAAAGTCTTTAAATAATTTATTAGTTATTAATTTGGCTTGTTTCTTAGAGCTTGAAGTTACTATAAATTGTCTTACATTTTTTTCTTCTAATTCCTTAATTAATCTATAAACACCAGTTTTAAGTGATATAACATCATTTTTATTTACGTGATTAATATAATGATATTGTTTTCGTTCATGAATTTCTTTTACTTCTTGATCATTCAATGATTTGTTTATTAATTTTGAATAATAAGAAATTCTATTTTTACCTCCATTTATTTTTAATAAATCTATATATGTAGATCTATCCCAATTCCAATTCAGATTAAAATCATTAAAAGCATAATTGAAAGCTGGTAAATGAGCCTCTAATTCAGTATTAGCAATTGTTCCATCTAAATCCCAATAAACACCCTCAAGGTAAGTCACTAAGAGTTAAAGATTTTTTTATTTGCGAAAAAAGACAAGTGCTATAATCGCTGGTCCAGCTAATGCAACGACGGCTAAAGGGATAAGAGTTGCCATGTGAATAATTAAATGATGTGATACTATTTTTACAAATAAACCTTTCAACTGTACCAATACGTTACAAGATTGAATTAAATTATGAAGTCGTGGACTTGTATAGAAAAATGTGGGGCTTGCTGTCGATTAGATTTAGCTGATAGAGATGATTTATCAGGGGTACTTACTAATAAAGATATATCATTAATAAACACTATGAAAAAGAAAGACGGATGGTGTAAGTATCTTGATAAAGAAAATAGAAAATGCATGATTTACGAATCGAGACCATATTTCTGTCGTGTAAATGAATTTTCTTCATCATTTAAAGATTATTTAAAAAATGGTGATAAATTTCTAATTGATTGTTGTACACAGCATATATCTTCTATTTATGGGAGAAAAAGTGAACAAATGAAGGCTTTTAAATCGGCTGTTTCAAAATGATGAATATTAATTTAGAAAAAGAAGAAAAAAATATTGAAAAAAACTTTTCATCTATTTTTATAACGACTTTTACTACTATATTTATTGCTGAACTAGGAGATAAAACTCAAATAGCGACACTAATGTTATCTGCAGAGTCAGGAAAACCAATTATTGTTTTTATTGGTAGTTCAATAGCATTAATAAGTTCTAGTCTTGTAGGTGTATTAATTGGTAAATGGTTGTCAAATAAAATATCTCCGAACAAATTTGCTTTTTTTACAGGACTATTAATGATAATCATAAGTATATTTTTAGCTTATGACATTTTAAAGCCCTACATATAAATGATTTTAAGTTTACTAGTATCAACATTCCTAACAATATTTGTTGCTGAACTGGGTGACAAAACGCAGTTAGCCACTTTAACAATGAGTGGGGCATCTAATAAACCTTTGGCAGTATTTTTAGGTTCCTCAAGCGCTCTTGTATTAGCAAGTTTAGTAGGAGCATTAGCAGGTGGATCAATTTCCAATTTTGTACCTGAATTTTTTTTAAAATTGATAGCATCTATTACCTTTTTTATTCTTGGTATAAGACTTTTCGTAAATTCATTTACATTAAATGAAAATGATAAAAGTGAATGAGATATTAAATAGTTTTTTGATTAGAAAGAAAGATATAATATGTATATATTTTTTTTTAGTAAAAATTTCAATGTCAAAGAGAGTAATCACTTGGTTGCTAAAATTAGATGCAGCAGCAAAGGTTATTGTTTTGCGGTTAGAGAAAATAACAATGAAGATATTTACATAAAAGAAAATTTACTTAACTATGCCTGGAATGGAGATAAAGTTTTAGTAAGAATAATCAAAGAAGGAGTTAGAAGAAGATCCCCAGAAGGAATTGTAGATTGCATACTTGAAAGAACAAATCAAATACTGTTGGCAAAGGTTGAAATAATTAATGACATAGTTTATGGAATACCTATTGATGACAGAATACTATCTAAAATTAAGCTTCCAAAAAAAGATGAAAAATTTAAATATATTTCTGATAATAAAAATATAGTAAAAATAGAAATTGACCTATTCCCAATTGGCCAACAAGAAGGAATTGGTCATGTCATAAAGGAATTAAAATTAAATAACAATGAAAAATTGGATATAGATTTCGTATTATCTAAAAGCAATATTAATAGTATTGATAACATTCAAAAACCAAAGATTACTGATAGAAATCAACAACAAAGATTAGATTTATCAACCAAAAATTCATATATGTTCAAAAGTTGGAATGCTGAAAATTCGCCAATTCTTCCAATTATTCAAATAGAAAAAAG
>QCUF01000051.1 GCA_003210825.1 Prochlorococcus sp. AG-676-P15-1
ATTCAAATCCTTTATGAAATTGATTATTAGAATTAAAGGTTCCAAAAATTAGAATTGGCTTATTGTCTGGTAAATTTAATAACTTTCTTGAGAATGACTTATTTAATGGTCGCCATTTTGTTGTATCAATGCAATTTGGTATTACTTTGCAAGGCCAACTTTTCATGAGAGCACTTTTCTTAACGCATTGCGCCATCGATTTACTCGGGGAAACAATATAAAATGGTTTTTTCCAATATTTTTTTTTAAGTTGCCAAATATATTTATTCAAATCAAAACCAGATTCATTTTTAGGCCTATTATTTTTTAAATATCCTTCTTCCCATCTTTTCTCAAAACTTAAATGCTCTGCTCCACAGAAAGGCCACATATCATGCATATTCATGACGACAGGTTTTCTTATTTTACCTATATCTCTTATTGAAATCATTTCATTCTGAACCCAATGAAGGTGTACTATATCGGCATTAGAATTATTTAGTTTTTTATGCCAATTACTCGGCAATATAGAAAGAGAGTGTAATGCTTTATTATTAGTAACCAATAATTTCTTTAAAGGATTAACAATTTTTGGTTTTACAAGAGCGGAAATCTTATCTAATGAATTAATAGGATGTGAGACTGTAAAATCTCCTGAATGGAAACTATTTACAAAAAGTTGGGATTTATGTCCTTTTTTTAAGAGAGCTTTGTGTATTCTGTATGAAGCTATACCAGCACCACCAATAATATCTGAATTAGACAAATGGGAAATTTTCAATAAAAAATTCGTTAGCTTACTATTATTTATAATATAGTTAGTTCTATCAAAATAATATTGTTATGAAATTAAAGAATTAATGTAACTTACAATATTACGATTTTATGAGTTAATTTCTATATCTAATAGCTACTTTTATCTTGTTTATTAAAATATAATAAATTTAATTTTTTCTGTAATAATTTCTTTTTATGACTGTAGAAGTTATATTGCCAGTTATATTGTGCGGCGGTTCAGGGAGTAGGTTATGGCCTCTTTCAAGAAAAAGTTTCCCAAAACAGTTTCTTACTTTGAATTTAACTAATAATAAATCTCTTCTTCAGAGGACACAAATCAGAACTAGTAAAATCAAGAATATTGAGAATCCGATTTTAATATGTAATGAAGAGCATAGATTTATAGCGGCTGAACAAATGAGAGAAATAAACGTAGTACCAAGCTCTATTATATTAGAACCTTTTGGTCGAAATACAGCTCCTGCAATAGCTATAGCTGCATTAAAAGCTCTAGAAATTTATGAAGATCCAAATTTACTAATATTGTCATCTGATCATCTAATCAATGAAGAGGATAAATATATAGATGTAATAGAAAAAGGTTTAGAGTATTCTGAAGATGGGAAATTAGTTACATTTGGAATAGTTCCAAGATCTCCAGAAACTGGGTATGGATATATTAAATCGGTTGAAAAATTAAACAACGATAAACTAAAAGGATCTGCCATTGAATGTTTTATAGAAAAACCAGATAAAATTAAAGCACTTTCTTTTATTAAAGACACAAGATTCACTTGGAATAGTGGAATTTTTTTATTCAAGGCAAATTCAATTTTAAGGGAGATACAAGAATTTTCACCTGAGATCGTCAAATATAGTAAGTTGGCATTGAATAGAAAATTATTTGATTTAGATTTTCAAAGGTTAGAAGAAGATTTTTTTAGAAAGTGTCCAGATATTTCTATAGATGTTGGTGTTATGGAAAAAACAAAAAATGGTATAGTCTTACCTTTAGATGCTGGATGGAGTGACATAGGAAGTTGGGATACAATTTGGAATATCTCGCAAAAAGATTCTAATGGTAATGTAATTGAAGGAAATGTAGTTGCAAAAAATACTAATAATTCTTTTTTAAGTAGTCATAATAGACTAGTAACAACTATTGGATTAACTGATTTAATAGTTGTCGAGACAAGTGATGCTATTTTGGTGGCAAATAAAAAAGAATCTCAAGAAGTAAAAAATATTGTGAAAATATTGAAAGAAAAAGGAATCGATGAAGGTGAAGAAAATCAAAAAATCTTTAGACCATGGGGGAATTATGAGACTTTACTCCAAGAAAATGGATGGAAACTTAAGCTAATTACTGTAAAGGTAGGGGAAAGACTTTCTTTGCAAAAACATAAATATAGAGCAGAAAATTGGGTAATAGTAAGTGGTACTGCAAAGGTGGAAATAGATGACACTGAAAGGATCTTAGAAAAAAATCAGAGCTGTTATATACCTTTAGGTGCTAAGCATAGATTATTCAATTGGGGTGAGATTGATCTAAAAATAATTGAGGTTCAAATTGGATCCTATCTAGGTGAAGATGATATTGAGAGATTTGATGATAAGTATGGGCGGATATTAAATTGATAGTTGAATTTTAAAATTTCTTTTTTAATTAAATATATCTTTATTTAAATTCTGGAGTGTTAATTTTAACCCTAAATCAAGATTAGTTTTAGCCTCCCATCCAAGAGAGTTAACTTTAGATGTATCTAATTTCTTTCTCATAGTACCGTCTGGCATATCAGCATCCCATCTTATTTCTCCATTAAAACCTACTAAATTTGATATTTTCCAAGCTAAATTTTTTATTGATATCTCGTAATCACTTCCTATATTCAACCAGCAAGGATTATTGTTATTTGAATTTTGATAATTTGGATCCCATCTTTCTAAAGTAAAAATACATGCTTCAGCAAGATCATCTACATATAGAAATTCTCTAAGAGCTTTTCCAGTCCCCCAGCATTTGACATAATTTAAGTTTTCTTTTTTGGCTACTACAAACTTTTTTATTAATCCAGGTATTACATGACTATTTAAATGATCATAATTATCACCTGGACCATACAGATTTGTGGGCATTAGACATATAGCATCAAATTTATTTTGAATCCTTAGTGATTGGCATAATTTTATTCCTGCAATCTTAGCAATTGCATAAAATTCATTAGTAGTCTCTAAATAGTCCTTTAGAAGATAATCTTCTTTTATAGGTTGAGGGGCATCTTTAGGGTAAATACAACTACTACCTAAAAACAATAATCTCCTGACATTATATTTCCATGCAAGTTCAATTATATTCGTTTGTATTTTAAGGTTGTTAAGTATAAAGTCATAAGGCTTACTTGAATTTGCGTATATTCCACCTACTTTTGCTGCAGCAATTATTACGACATCTGGCTTATTTTTCATAAACCATTGTTCTACTTCTTGGAAATTACATAGGTCTAATTCTTTTCTTGTTGGTCCAAATAATTCGCCACCTAAAGATTTTTGTCCATATCCACTTTTAATTAGACCTCTTTTGATCGAACTCCCGACCATGCCTTGACTTCCTGCAATAAAAATTTTATCACTTTTATTAATGAGCAGATTCATTTTTTTAAGATTTTTTGTAATTCATCTTAAATCTTAGATCTCATATTTGCTATTCTTAAATCTTCTTCAACCATTTCAGAAATTAATTCTTCAACAGAAATCTTTGGTGACCATCCTAATTTTTGATTTGCTTTTGAGGCGTCTCCCAATAAAGTTTCAACTTCTGAGGGTCTAAAATACTTAGAATCTACTCTAATAACTATTTCCCCAGTATCTTCTCGAATCCCAATTTCATCGAGTCCATCTCCTTCCCAAAGGATAGAACCCCATCCAAGTTTTTTAGAGACGATTTCTATAAATTTCCGCACACTTATTTGTTTCCCTGTAGCAATTACAAAATCTTCTGGTTTTTCTTGTTGAAGCATTAACCATTGCACTTCAACATAATCTTTTGCATGCCCCCAATCTCTTAATGCTTCTAAATTGCCTAAATAAATACAATCTTCTAAACCTAGGGAGATTTTACATAATCCTCTAGTTATTTTTCTAGTGACAAATGTTTCACCTCTTCTTGGACTCTCATGATTAAAAAGGATTCCATTACAAGCAAATATTCCATAGGCCTCTCTATAGTTAATTGTTATCCAATATGCATAAAGTTTTGCAGCAGCATAAGGACTTCGTGGATAAAACGGTGTTTCCTCATTTTGAGGTATTTCTCTTACTAATCCATATAATTCGCTTGTACTTGCTTGGTAAAATTTGGTTTTTTTTGTAAGACCTAGAATTCTTATTGCTTCTAATATTCTTAATGCGCCTAAAGCATCACTGTTCGCTGTATATTCAGGGCTTTCAAAACTTACAGCTACATGACTTTGAGCTCCCAAATTATAAATCTCATCTGGTTGAACATCCTGTATTATTCGTATTAGGTTTGTACTATCAGTTAAATCACCATAATGAAGGATAAAATTCGAATCTTTTAAATGCGGGTCTTGATATATATGATCAATTCGTGAGGTATTAAAACTACTTGATCTTCTTTTAATTCCATGAACAATATAATTTTTTCCTAGAAGAAATTCTGCTAGATAACTTCCGTCTTGCCCTGTAATACCTGTAATAAGTGCTTTTTTTTGGGTTCTATCCATTTAATTTCTAAATTATTCCCTTAGTGTTCTAAATTATAAAATTATAGAGCTGGTTACAATATAAATATAATTATTAAATAATTAACTTTAATATAATGAAAGACTTTTATGTAAA
>QCUF01000052.1 GCA_003210825.1 Prochlorococcus sp. AG-676-P15-1
CAATATTGATTACCGGAGCAGCAGGATTTATTGGAGCTTCCTTAAGCAGTAAATTCTTAGAAAATGGATATAAAGTTATAGGATTGGACAATCTAAACTCATATTATGATGTTAATTTAAAATTAAATAGAATTAAAAATATTGAAAAAAATTCAAATAATAAAGGAAATTGGATTTTTGAAGAAATTTCTATTACCGAAAAAGAAAAATTACAGAATGTTTTTTATAATTATAAACCGAGGATAGTGATAAATTTAGCTGCTCAAGCTGGAGTTAGGTATTCCTTAGAAAATCCAAACTCATATTTAGAAAGTAACCTTTCTGGATTCTTAAATATACTTGAATGCTCTAGAAATTATCAAATAGAACATCTAATATTTGCATCAAGCAGTTCTGTATATGGAGGAAATAAATTAATCCCATTTAATGAAAAGCATTCGGTTGATCATCCTTTAAGTCTATATGCAGCAACAAAAAAATCTAATGAAGTTTTAGCTCATTCTTATAGTCATCTTTTTCAAATCCCTATGACTGGACTTAGATTGTTTACTGTCTATGGACCATTTGGTAGGCCTGATATGGCACCAATGATTTTTGCGAATTCCATTTTAAGGAAAAAAGCAATAAATATTTTTAATAATGGAGAGATGTCGAGGGATTTCACTTACATTGATGATGTGGTAGATGCTTTTTATAAATGTTGTTTAAAAAAACCAATATCAAATAACAAATTTTACGAATCAAGTCCTGATCCTTCAACATCATTCGCACCTTATATGATTTTTAATTTAGGAAGTGGTACACAAATAAATCTTCTTGATTTTATTGAAAAATTAGAAAATGAATTTGATTGTAAAGCTATTAAGAAAATGAAAGAAATGCAACCAGGAGATGTTAAATCAACTTATGCTGATATTAGTAAGTTAAGTAGTTGGATTGACTATAGTCCTCGCTTTTCTATTGACCAAGGCATTCATAATTTTGCTACTTGGTACAAGAAATATTTTAATACAAATTATTCCTCAAGCTAATGTGGGGATTTATTTATTTTCCTTGATGTTATTCATAACCATCACCGATTCGCCAAAAGTTCAATCCAGAAGCTTTAACTTCTTTTGAATTTAAGATTGATCTTGAATCGAATACCCATGAAGGTTTCCTCATCACTTTTGAAATTTTTCTCCAATCTAAACTAGAGTAAAGCTCCCACTCTGTAGTAACTAATATTGCATCAGCTTCTTTAGCTGCTTCATATATATCATTAACAAAATACCAGCAACCTTCTTCTGATAATACTTTTGAGTCATCTTTGTCATTTTGCGGCATATCCAACTCAATTGCTATTTGATTCGGGTCAACTTTTGGATCATGAATATGAAGAAAAGCTCGCTCATTCAACAAATCTTTAGATATGTTTATTGCTGCAGACTCTCTTGTATCATTTGTATTTGCCTTAAAAGCAAAACCCAAAATAACTATCTTTTTATTAGAAAGACTTCCAAATAATTTTCTGGTAATTATTCTGGAAATTCTATGTTGATGCCAATTATTAACAGAAACAACGCTATTCCAAAAGGCGGCCACTTCAGGCAGACCAAAATACTCGGCTAAATAAACAAGATTTAAAATATCTTTTTTGAAACAACTTCCCCCAAATCCTGGGCCTGCATCTAGAAATTTAGAACCAATTCTGCTGTCGGATCCTATTGCTTTAGCTACTTCACGTATATCTGCTCCAGTTGCTTCGCAAATAGCTCCAATTGAATTTATTGAACTTATCCTTTGAGCTAGGAAAGCATTTGCAGTTAGCTTTGCTAATTCGCTACTCCAAATATTAGTTTTTAAAATCTTATCTTTTGAAACCCACCTTGAGTAAATATTACAAAGTTTATTTATTGATTCTTCGTCCTCTCCTCCAATTAAAACCCTTTCTGGATTAATTAAGTCGTTAATTGCGCTTCCTTCAGCAAGAAATTCTGGGTTAGATAAAACATCAAATGTAATCGAATCTCCTTTCTGTCTTATATGATTTCTCGAAGATTCTAAAATAGCTTTTATAGCTTCAGCTGTTCTGACTGGCAAAGTGCTTTTTTCTATAACAATAGTGTGCCCGGTGGCATAATTCGCTACTTGTCTCGCACACGACTCAACGTATTTAAGGTCACTGGCTTTACCAGCTCCAATACCATATTTCTTGGTAGGTGTATTAACGGAGATAAATATCATATCAGCCTTTTTTATGTTTTCCTCAAGATCTTCTGAAAAATGCAAGTTTTTACCTCGGCATCTTTTCACTATTTCATCAAGACCAGGCTCATAAATTGGTAGATTTGAAAAGTTTTTTGTATTCCAAGCATTAATTCTTGATATATTTTTATCAACTACAGTTACTTGAATCTCAGGACATTTATAAGCTATTACAGCCATTGTTGGACCACCAACATAACCAGCTCCAATACAACAAATATTTTTAATCATTTTTATTATTTATTCTTGTTATTTGCAATAATCTTAACTCTTAGGAATGTATAATTTCAAATAATTGAACTATATGAATGAACTATGTTCATTTATTGGATAATTATCACGTGAAAAATATTATTGTGACTGGAGGTGGTGGATTTATAGGAAGCCATACTTGCTTAGCGCTGTTAGAAAAAGGATATAATCTTTTTGTGATAGATTCTTTTGAAAATAGTTCTCTCAAATCAATAGATAGATTATTAGAAATATATAAATCCAAGAAATATAATCCAAAAATTAATCTAAAACTTTTTAGGGGTAGTTTATGTAATAAAGAATTTATCAAAGGTGTTTTTGAGACTGTCAAAAAAGAAAAGAAAGAAATCGATGGTGTAATACATTTCGCTGGATTAAAAGCTGTAGCAGAATCTATTCTTAAGCCACTCTTGTATTGGAGGAACAATTTAATAGGTACTATTAACCTCCTTGATATTATGGAGGAGTTTAATTGTTATAATCTTGTTTTTAGCAGCAGTGCAACTGTTTATCAATCAAAAAATAATTTTTTATTGAAAGAATCATCAGAATTAGGTCCAATTAATCCTTATGGAAATACAAAATATACAATAGAAGTCATATTGAAAGATTTATTCAAATCATCTTTTACTAAGTGGAAATTTGCTTCTTTAAGATATTTCAATCCTATAGGTGCTCATGAGTCTGGTTTATTAGGTGAAGATCCAAAAGATATTCCTAATAATATTTTCCCTTTAATTATTAACACTGCATTAGGATTACAAAAAGAATTGAAAATATACGGGAATGATTGGCCTACCCCAGATGGAACACCAATAAGAGACTACATACATGTTATGGATTTAGCTGATAGTCATATTAAAGTTTTAGAGTTTCTAATTAATAGTAAATCTATTTGTATTGAATTTAATGTAGGAACAGGCGTAGGAACTTCTGTCCTTGATTTATTAAAAACTTTTGAAAGGGTAAATAATATAAAATTACCATATTCTTTCGACAAGAGAAGAGTTGGGGACGCGTCTTATGTGGTAGCAGATAATTCATTATTTACTTCAACAATGAATATTTATCCAAGAAGAACTATAGAAGATATGTGTAGAGATGGTTGGAAATGGAAAAGATTAAATCCTCATGGATATTAATTATTTTCAAGTGAAATTAAATCCTTAAGATACTTTCCATATTCATTCTTTTTAGATAAAAGCGACAGACTTTCTAATTTATTATTATCTATCCATTTGTTTCTCCATGCTACTTCTTCAGGACATCCTATTTTTAAAGATTGTCTTTTCTCTAATGTATAAATAAAATTAGAAGCCTCCAATAAAGAGTCATGCGTTCCGGTATCAAACCATGCAGATCCTCTGCCAAATATTTCACTCTTTAGATTTCCTTTTTTAATATAAATATTATTTAAATCTGTTATTTCAAGTTCACCTCTCTCAGATTTAGATATTTTTTTTGCGTAATCAACGACTTTATGATCGTAAAAATATATTCCTGTGACCGCATATCTACTTTTAGGATTTGAAGGTTTTTCAACAATACTTTTGACAATATTTTGTTTATCAAATTCAATAACGCCATATCTTTGTGGATCTTTAACCTTATAACCAAATATTGTGGCTGAATTATTGGAATAGCATGCTTTCTTTAATGTTTTAATCAAATTATCTCCATAAAATATATTATCTCCAAGTACTAAAACAGAATCATCCCCATTGAGAAATTTTTCTGCTATTAAAAAGGCTTGTGCAATGCCTTCAGGAGCTTTCTGAGTTTCATAACTTATTTTTATACCGAATTTATTTCCATCTCCAAGTAATTTCTTAAATAACTTTTCTTCCCCAGGATTTATTATTATCAAAATATTCTTTATACCAATAAGCATTAAAGTAGTTAAAGGGTAATAAATTAAAGGCTTATTATAAACGGGCAGAAGCTGTTTGCTAATGCATTCAGTCAAGGGATTTAACCTTTTCCCAGATCCCCCAGCAAGAATAATTCCTTTACGCAATTTCTGTTCCTCGTTATCACTTATTATAAGTAATAGTATTTAATTTTATTCTTGTATAAATCTTTATTAATAACAGGTGGAGCTGGATTTATAGG
>QCUF01000053.1 GCA_003210825.1 Prochlorococcus sp. AG-676-P15-1
CATGATATTTCTAATCTTATAAATACATTCAATGCAGCGCATAGACTTAAAAAACCAGTTATGGTTCATGTTGTTACAACAAAAGGCAAGGGATATCCATATGCAGAAGCAGATCAAGTGGGTTATCACGCCCAATCATCTTTCGATCTCACCACTGGTAAATCAATTCCCTCAAGCAAGCCCAAACCAGTCAGTTATAGTAAAATATTTGGTCAAACGCTTTTGAAAATTTGCGAGCAAGACACTAAAGTTATAGGTATTACAGCAGCAATGGCTACTGGAACTGGACTAGATTTATTACAAAAAAATATTCCAGAACAATATATTGATGTAGGAATAGCTGAACAACATGCAGTTACTTTAGCAGCTGGAATGTCTTGTGATGGTCTTAAACCTGTTGTTGCTATTTACAGTACATTCTTACAACGCGCTTTTGACCAGCTAATTCATGATGTAGGTATTCAGAATCTACCTGTATCTTTTGTTTTAGATAGAGCAGGAATTGTTGGTGCCGATGGTCCAACTCATCAGGGGCAATATGATATTAGCTATATGAGAGCGATTCCTAATTTTGTTTTAATGGCTCCAAAAGATGAAGCTGAACTACAAAGAATGTTAATTACATCTATTAATCACAAAGGACCAACAGCACTTCGCATTCCAAGAGGTTCAGGATTAGGTGTAGCAGTGATGGATGAGGGATGGGAGCCTTTGAAGATTGGTGAAGGAGAAATATTAGAGGATGGTGATGATGTTTTAATTATTGCTTATGGTTCAATGGTTCAAGCCGCAACTGAAACTGCAAACTTACTAAAGAATAGAGGTATTAGTGCTTGTATTGTTAATGCTAGATTTGTTAGACCTCTAGATCAAGATTTAATAATACCGCTAGTAAATAAACTTAAAAAGGTAGTAACAATGGAAGAAGGTACATTAGTTGGGGGGTTTGGGTCAGCTATTGTTGAAATGTTAAACGACAATGAAATTAATGTACCAGTTTTAAGAATTGGTATTCCTGATGTTCTTGTAGATCATGCATCACCTGACCAGAGTAAAGAAATATTAGGACTTAAACCTGATCAGATGGCAGAAAAAATTATTAACAAATTTAATTTATTAAATTAAATTCTAAAATTACTGTTGAATAATTTTACAAAACACCTCTAGATGCTAATCCTAGGATCGCACCTATTCCGAAGATATGTCCTAAGCAATTAGCTCCTACGACAGAAGCATGACTTAAACCACCAAAGAATTGTGAATTAGGAATTTCAAAACCTTCATTAGGTTTTCTTATTGTGGCTCTTGCAATTGCATAAGCAAAAACATTACATGCAATCATTACGATGGCGCATTTTGGTGACCATTCAAATGTTGCGGGAGCAGCCGCTGCTGCAAATAATGTAGTAAGCATAAAAAAACGTTATTTTCTATATTCTCCTTTATTTCGAGCAATAAATCACATAATTGTAAAAGGTCTTAAGAGTTATTTACTTCTAGACGATTTAACATCTTTATAAAGCCAAGTAAAATAACAAAATCACTTAAGGTTAAGAAAAATTCTGCTGAACCATGAAGTAAGTCAACTTCAACAAGAGTTCTGTGATAGTAAGTAAGAGAAAATATCGAAATTACTATGGTTATAAATACAAATAATACAGTTAAAGAAAAACCAATTTTGATTAATTTATTTAATGACTTTATCTTGTATAAATAATATAAGAAGATCGAATATGGAATTATAGAGGCTGCAAATAAGGCTGTATTATCAAATCTTGATAAGAAATTTAGAAATCTTAAAAAAAAATCATTCATAGGATTCTGTTCTTTTAAAAATTGCAATAGTAGCTATGGCTAATGTTGAGTTCCCTAGAAAAGTGAAAATCCCTTGAAGGGTAACTAACCCATATAATTCAGGTTGATTATCAAAAATATGCCAAGTAATTGCACACATGGCTCCAATCAAATTGGGTATCATTGCGAGACTTAACCAGTAATAATGCTCTAGTTTTTTATAGTTACTTATTTTGTTTATTATAAAAATTGCATAAATCCATTCTATTACTGAGCTGATATGAATTAACCAAGTACCAAATGAAAGTTCGTGCAAAATATTTATATATTTTTCTTTAAAATGTTAAGTACTTCTTTTGCATGATTGATTGGTAAAACACTTATCCATCGGTATGTTATTTCTCCCTCTGGTGAAATCAAAAAAGTATTCCTATCGGAATAAGGAGGAATCCAAGAACCATATTTTGCACTAATAGTTCCATTGGGGTCTGATAATAATGTGTAATTTATTGATTTTTCACTGCAAAAACTGTCGTGAGAATCTTTATTGTCTGCACTAATTCCTACTATTTCAGCATTATATTTAGAAAAGTCGTTTTTTAATTGAGAAAATCCTTTTGCTTCTAGAGTACAACCAGCAGTAAAATCCTTAGGATAAAAATATAAAACTATCCATTTACCTTTTAATTCATTCGAATCCCATATTTTTTTTGATTTAATACTTTTGTTTATTCCCTCTAAATGAAAACTAGGAGCTAAATCTCCTATCTCGGGAGCATAATCAAAAGCAATTGCAGATTTAAGATTAAATAATAACGATATTAATATTACAAAAAGGCCAAATAAACTCTTCATCAAAATCAGAACTTATTTAGATCCACTCCATTTGTTTTGGCAACCTTATCTAAACCAACCTTTTGTATTGATTTTAATGCCTTAGTACTAATTTTTATGTTTATCCACTTTTTACCTTCTTGCCACCATAGTCTCCTTTTTTGAAGATTTACTTGTTGTAATTTCTTAGTACGTATATGAGAATGACTAACGGCCATTCCATTATTAGCTTTTGCGCCTGTCAGCTCACAAACCCTAGACATATCGATTAATGAATATATTAATTAACTTTAACACACTACTTATGTTGATGTTTTAAGTAAATCTGAAATTAAATCGGCATTATTATTTTGCAAATTTATAATTTGTTCTTGATCTAATCCTCCTACACTTAATTTCGCCATATCATAAACATGATTAGCAATTTTTGATGCTAATGGATTTTCAACTGGGTCTTTTTTATCAAGAATAATTTTATTACCGGTTATTTTATTTAATCCTGCAATGAGTGGATGTTCTTTATTAATTAATAGGACATGATATTCAGGTAAACCGGGCATTTTTTGTTCCATATATGCCCCCATATCGTTTATTCTTCTCATTTGTTCAGGTAACAATATCATTGCTGGAGGCGCATCTTTACTTTTAAGAGATTGAACTTTTACTGTTACTTTATCGTTATTTAAAGCTTTAGAAATAATATCCTTTAGATTATCTGAGTTTGATTTGCCATCTTTATCAACTATTTCTTTTGATTCTTTATCTTCAAGCTCATTTATTTCAGAATCAACTCTTTGAAATTGATAATTTTCATTTTTACTTTCTATCCATGGAAGAAATTGTGCATCTATTAAAGGATCAGATTTGATTACTTCTTTGTTGTCAGATAAACAAATATTTAAAGCACTAGATTGACCAATTACATCAGAACAATAAATAATTTTTTTAGAATCGACGATGTTATTTCTCTCCTTATAATTTGATAATGTTGTGTAATACTTTTCTTTAGATTTTATAAGAGATTTATCATCGAGATAATTTTTTACGTCCTTATCAGAATTTATAATTGTTTCAAAAATAATACTATTTTCTACAAGTTCAGCAAACTTTTCGTCTTCGATAGCACCAATCTTAATAAAGGCAGAAATAGAATCCCAAATCTCTGTATAAAATTCAGGAGTATTTTTTAATAAATCTTTTAACTTATTAGCAATTTTTTTGGAAATGAATGATGAAATTGATCTGACTTTTCTATCAGTTTGCAAGGCACTTCTACTTACATTTAATGGTATATCTGTAGAGTCAATTACACCTCTTAAGGGTAATAGATATTTAGGTACAATTTCTTTTATTGAGTCACTTACAAATACTTGATTGCAAAATAGTTTAATTTCACCTTTTTCCCAATCTGCTCTTCCAGATAGTTTAGGGAAATATAAAATACCTTGAATGTCATATGGATAATCAGTATTTAAATGAATCCATAAAAGAGGATCTCCTTGAAACGGATATAAATATTTATATAGTTCAATATAATCTTCATCCTTTAATTCACTAGGTTGTTTTCTCCATGGAGGATTTTTCTTATTTATTGTTTCACCCTCTAATAAAACATCTATAGGCATAAAGTCACAATATTTTTTAATAAGCGATTTAATTCTCTCTGGTTCTATGAATTCTTTCTCTTCTTCCATTAAATGAAGAATTACATCTGTTCCAACTTCATCTCTTTCAGATTCTTCTAATGTGAAATTAGGCGAACCATCACATGACCAATTAAAAGTTTTACTATCACCTATGGCTGATTTAGT
>QCUF01000054.1 GCA_003210825.1 Prochlorococcus sp. AG-676-P15-1
CGCCTCAATTTGATCACCAAGAACTGGCAATGAGAGCATGGAAAGATTTTAAAAATTGTCAAAGATCCTTATCAAAAAGAATAGGAACATCAATTCCTTCAATAAGAATTGGACATAGCCTTGGTTGTAAACTTCACTTAATTTCTCCAGATGGAGGTAGGAATTGCGAGAAATTCATATCAATAAGTTTTAATAACTTTAGTGCTAACAGATCTATACCATTTTTAAAAAAGATTTCTCAAAAATTAGAATTCAATAGTGAATTCAGCCCAAGCCCAGAAAGAACATTTGGAATAATCAAAAAGACTTATAATCAAAAAAATAATTTTCTAATAAAATTTAACTCAGATGAATTAGATCAAACAGAAAAATTACTTTCTTGTCTTAAAGCAAGAAAAGAAGATAACTCCAAAGGAATAAAGCTTAAGGGAACCCACACTATTATTGCTAGCGCAGGACTAAGAGAAAATTTCTTAGGTGATTGGGCTGACGATGATTTTAAAAGATATACAATCAAACAAATCTCTGATTTGATTGACAAATCAATTTAAGTTATTTCCTTTAATTTTTCTAAAACAGAACTATCTTCAAGGGTACTAATATCCCCACTTATTTTTTCACCTTCTGCCAAAGATCTCAAAATTCTTCTCATTATTTTTCCACTACGCGTTTTTGGAAGAGAATCAGAAATTATTATTTTTTCTGGTTTAGCAATAATTCCAATTTCATTAACTACATGTTTCTTTAACTCCTCAACTAATTCCTGGGAACTATTTATATCTTTCTCTAAAGATATAAATGCAACAATAGCCTCACCTTTTAAATCATCTTTTCTTCCAACAACTGCAGCTTCCGCAACTGATTTATGACTTACTAATGCGGACTCTATTTCCATAGTTCCCAATCTATGACCAGAAACACTTATTACATCATCGACTCTTCCCATAATCCAAATATATCCATCATTATCAATCCGAGCTCCATCTCCAGCGAAATAAACATTTTTTTCACCTTTAAAAGAAATATATTCCCAATAACTCTCTAAATATCTTTGAGAGTTTTCATGAATTGTACGCATCATTCCAGGCCATGGTTTTTTAACAATCAAATATCCACCCTCATTTTCCACCACCTTTTCTCCATTTTTATCTACAACTTCAACCTCGATTCCAGGCAAAGAGAATGTTGCGGAACCTGGCTTTGTAGCAACTGCTCCTGGCAAGGGACTTATCATCACACCGCCAGTTTCAGTTTGCCACCATGTATCTACTATTGGACACTTATTATCACCTATTACCTCTCGATACCACATCCATGCTTCAGGATTAATTGGTTCGCCAACTGTTCCCAAAAGTCTCAAAGATCTTAAATCATATTGGTCAGGGATTTCGCGTCCAGATTTCATAAATGATCTTATCGCTGTTGGCGCTGTATAGAAAATAGTAACTTTGTATTTTTGAATAATTTCCCAAAAAGCCCCTAAGTTAGAGGCCCTTGGAACACCCTCAAACATAAGAGTTGTTGCTCCATTGGATAAAGGTCCATAGACTATATAACTATGACCAGTAATCCATCCAACATCTGCTGTACACCAATAGATATCATCATCTTTTATGTCAAAAATCCACTTAAATGTTAGGTGTGCCCAGAGATTATAACCAGCAGTAGTATGAACAACTCCCTTTGGTTTACCAGTCGAGCCTGAAGTATACAAGACAAATAATCTATCTTCGCTATTCATAATTTCAGGTTCACACCAATCTTTTTGATCTTTTAATAATTCGTGCCACCAAAAATCCCTACTGTTTATCATCGAAATATCTTTTTTAGTTCTTTGAACAACAATAACTTTTTCAACAACCTTATTTGCCCCATTTTCAATTGCCGCATCTACAGCTTTCTTAAGCTCGATTACCTTATCTTTTCTAAAACCACCATCTGCCGTTATAACAAATCTGGCATTTCCATCAATCAATCTATCTTTTAACGACTCAGAAGAGAAGCCTCCAAAAACTACTGAATGAGGAGCTCCAATTCTTGCGCAAGCGAGCATAGCAACCATCGCCTCAGGAATCATTGGCATATAAATACATACCAAATCACCTTTTTTTATACCTAGAGATTTCAAAGCATTCGAAGCTTTGCATACTTCTTTGAGTAGTTCTTGATACGTATATTTCTTGTTATCTCCTGGCTCGCCTTCCCATACAAGCGCTGTTTTATTCCCAATTCCATTTTTGATATGTCTATCTAAGCAGTTATAAGTGATATTCAACTTACCTTCCTTAAACCATTTAAAAAATGGAGCATTATTATAATCTAGAACTGTTTGAAATGGTTCGAACCAGTCAATTTCCGAATTTGCAAAAGATTCCCAGAATTTTATTGGGTTCTCTAAAGATTGTTTTTTTAAAATTTGTAATTCCTCAAAACTTTTTATATTTGATTTATCTGAGAATTCTTTTGAAGGGGGGAAGAGTCTATTTTCTTCAAGAATATTGTTGATTGAATGTTTCTTATCTAGTGTCATTAGAAGAATCTAGTCAAAATTTATTTATTCAATTTAATTATAATTTTCATAAAATTATAATGTATTTTTAACTACAAAAATTTATTTTTTGAAAAATCTAGTAAAGACGACTAAGCACAAATTCTGGTAAAGATAATAAAGCCCTCTTGTATTCAGAATCAGGGAGCCATGATATTGCTTCCTTTGAACTAATAGCAAAATCTTCGGCTAATTTTCTAGAACGTTTTATAGCTTGAGAGTCCATTACAATATTCAAAGCATTATTTAAATCATCCTTTTCTGCAAGTTCTCTATTTATCAAAACAGCTAAGTTTTTATTTTCTTCTAAAGCATATAAAACAGGAGCTGTAAGATAACCACTTGCTAGATCACTTACTGCTGGTTTTCCTAATTGTTTATCAGTACCTGTGAAATCAAGAATATCATCAACGACTTGAAAAGCTAATCCAATATTCTTACCAAATTCATATAGACAATCTAATTTTTTATCCTCTAAATTACTCAACACTCCAGCGGCCTTAGTACTATTTGCAATTAAGGAAGCTGTTTTACAGTAACTTTTATTAATATATTTCGAAAAAGTTTGTCCTGAATCAAATCTATTTAAATTTTGCTTTATTTCACCTTCTGCCAAATCCATTATTACTCTGCTGAGTAATTTAACTACTTTTACATTATCTAGGTTTGCTAAATGCCAACTAGCTTGAGCAAATAAGAAATCCCCAGCAAGAACAGCAACTCTCGTATTAAATCTACTATGAACAGTCTCAACACCTCTTCTTGTAGATGCTTCATCCACAACATCATCATGAACTAAAGATGCGGTATGAATCATTTCAGTAATCTCGGCTAGCCTTTTATGCTTAGTTGTCAAACTAAAATCAGAAGAAATAGCTTTTGAAATCAATAAGACTATTCCGGGTCGTAATCTTTTTCCTCCTGCACTAAACAAATGTTCTGCTGCTGCTTGAAGAATTGGATGACCCGCGCCAATTAAATTTTTCAGTTCGAGAATAAGATCATCAAGATCATTTTCAACTGGTTGTAGAAGTTTTGTTACTGTATTCATGTTTACCCTCTTACATATATTAAGGAATCAATCATTGCTTCGGAGGTAAACCAACTTAATTTCTTTATTAATTTCCAACCAATATTTTACTTTTTCAGAAAATTCATCACTTTTTGCGGTAACAAAGAAATTAATATTATCGTAAAAAGTACAATCACTGTAATCATTTTTTGGAATTATGAATGAATTATTAAACCTATTTA
>QCUF01000055.1 GCA_003210825.1 Prochlorococcus sp. AG-676-P15-1
AAAAAGATAAAGATAATGCTATCTTAAACTCTCTAATTAATGAACACCAAAGATTTATTAGATAAAAAAGTTGTTGTTGTTACAGGTGCTGGCTCAGGAATAGGCTTAGCAGTAACAGAAAAATTTTTAAATAATAAAATTTTTGTTGAGTCATGTACACGAAATAATGACAAAGCATTAAATTCTATAAAAACAAATAATAATAATTACTATCAGAAATATCTCTCAATAAATAAATTCGATTTAAATAATTATGATGATTTAAAGTTTTATATCACCAATATTTATAAAAAACATAAGCGAATTGATGCTCTTGTTAATTGTGCAGGAGTTCCACATGGAGGACTTTGTAATATCACTAAAATCGATGAAATTAAAGAAGTTTTTGAAACAAACTTTTTTTCACAAATTTCAATAATTCAATTAGTTTCAAGGTTTATGTCCAGAAATAAAAAAGGATCTATAGTAAATATCTCTTCAGTTACTTCGTTCCAAAATGAATCTGGAACTCTAGCTTACGGCTCTTCAAAATCCGCATTAAACTATGCAACAAAGATTCTTGCTAAAGAACTTGGAACATTAGGAATAAAGGTCAATGCTGTAGCTCCTGGAGTAACAAATACGCCTATGTTAGAGAAAATGAATCCTGAATCTATAAAAAAGCAAATTGCATTAAGTTCAAATAATAAGATTGCAGAACCTCGAGATGTAGCATCACTTGTCTATTTTCTTTGTTCTGAAGAATCTAACCACATAACAGGTCAAATCATCAATATTGATGGAGGCCAATAATAATGAAAAAATGTTTTAATAAAAAAAATCTAGAAAAAGAATGTTTTCTAATTAGAAAAAAGATTCTTGAAATTGCATATATTTCAGGAGGAGGCCAACACTTAGGGGGTGGTTTATCAATGATTGAAATTATGGCTTATTTATATGGCTATAAATTAAATATAGATATTAATAATTTAACTTCAATTACTAGAGACAGATTTATTTTGTCTAAAGGTCATGGAGTTCTAGGTTTTTATCCAGTTCTTAATTATTATGGATTAATACCTGATGAAATTTTTAAGACATATAAAACACAATATTCTGAATTAATTTCTCATCCAATTAAGAATTATAATTTTGGCATTGAATCTTCTAATGGGAGTCTTGGGCACGGATTATCATATGGATTAGGAATTGCTCACGGTCTAAAATTAAAAAATATTAGTTCACATGTATATGTCTTAATAGGTGATGGGGAGTGTAATGAAGGTTCAATTTGGGAGGCTGCTATGTCGGGGAGTTCACTTGAGATAGACAATATCACTCTGATTATTGACTATAATAAATTCCAAAGTGATGGAGCAACATCAGAAATTATTAATCAAAGAGATCTTTCAAAAAGATGGTCTTCATTTGGTTGGAATGTAATTGAAATAGATGGCCATAACTTAGATGATATTAATCAAGCATTTAATCAAATTTCTGCAAAAAAAATTCCTAAATTAATATTGGCAAATACAATAAAGGGTAAGGGTATTAAATTTATGGAAAATAATAATCAATGGCATCATGGAAGACTAACAGAAAATATATTTCATCAAGCTATGGAGGCTTTGGATAATGACAATGTTGCTTACTAAAAATTTATCAAGGCAATGGTGTCGAATTGGACCAAGAGGTATATATGGGCAAAGTCTTCTTGAAGTTGCAAAAGGAGAAAAAGATATTTTTGCTATTTCAGCGGATCTTGGTAATTCTTCAGGATTAGATAGATATAAACATACTTTCCCAGAAAGATTTTTAAATATTGGTATCGCTGAGCAAAACTTAGTTGGATTTGCTTCTGGGTTGTCAACCTTAGGATTCAATGTATTCATATCAAGTTTTGCTCCTTTTATAACAATGAGAGCTTGTGAGCAAGTAAGACTTAACCTAGGTTATATGAAATCTAATGTAAAGATAGTTGCTATCGGAAGTGGTTTATCAATGGGTTTCCTTGGCAATTCACATTTTGGTCTTGAAGACATTTCAATAATTCGCTCAATTCCAAATATCCCAATAATTTGTCCTTGCGATTGTTTTGAAGTTTATAAAGCTGTAGAAGCTCTTAGTAAATATCAAGGGCCAGCTTTTTTACGATTGACAGGGGCTCCTCCAACCTCAATTATTTATACAGAAGATTATGAATTTAATATTGGGGAATCCATCACAATTAAAGAAGGTAATCAAATTTTGATATTATCTCATGGAACTATTTTAGGAAATGCTCTAAAAGCTGTAAAAAAAATTGAAGAAGAAATAAGTTGTTCTTTTCATTTGGAAAATGTACATACCTTAAATCCTATAGATGAAAAAGTAGTAAATTTAATTAAGAATTTTTCATTAATTATTTCTATTGAAGAACATTCTCTCATTGGAGGTTTAAGTAGCATTGTTTCAGAAATAATTACAAATGCTAATTTAAATAATATTAGACATGTAAAAATAGGATTACCACCAAAGTTTCTCAAATCTGGCTCATACGAACAACTGATGAATGAATATGATTTAAGTTCAGATAAAATTTATAAAAGACTAATTGAAGAATTAAAAACTAAAAATTACTAATAATTATGAAAGTTTTAAGTTTAAAAAAATGAATTCCCAAAATCAAGAAATTGCATTAATTGGTATAGGAAGATTAGGAGAATCAATCGCAGAGAGACTATTAGCAGAGGGATTTAAATTGGGGATTTGGAACAGAACTAAAAATAAATATCAAAATTTAATAAACAAAGGTGCAGAAGAAATTATAAACTTAAAAGATATGCCAAGTAAATATGAAATAATAATAACTGTTTTAAAAGATGGGAAATGTACAAGGGATATAATTCTTGATATTTCTCCAACGAAAAATAAAGTAATAATTCAAATGGGTACAATAGGTTCAGAAGAAAGTATTAAATTAGAAAAATTAGTAAAAGCTAAAGGAGGTCAATATTTAGAAGCTCCTGTATTAGGGAGTGTGAAAGAAGCATTTGCAGGAAAACTTTTAGGAATTATAGGAGGTAGTAAAAAAACTTTTGAAAGGCATGAATTTATTTTTAGTGCTATTTGCGAAAAGACCTATTTTTTTGGATCAGTCAATAATGCATCAAGTACAAAATTATCACTAAATTATTTAATAGCATCTTTGAGTTATTCTTTCTCTCTTACTTTAAGATTCTTGCAAGAGAATAATATTAAAATTGAGATTTTTATGGATCTTTTACGCAATTCATCCTTGTATGCAAAAATATTTGATAAAAAGTTAGAAAGAATGCTAAGTTCAAATCATGAAAATGCTAATTTTAATATTATGAATTTATCT
>QCUF01000056.1 GCA_003210825.1 Prochlorococcus sp. AG-676-P15-1
CGATGAAAATTTTAGAGATATTGACTTTGATAAATATCCAGAGGGTACTTTAAAAAGATCTATTATCGACTTGAAAAGGGGAACTTCTAAGCTTGAAACTTTAAGCTCACAATGTTGCGAATTCGCTACTGTTAACCCTAAACTTTTAGGATTAAAAGCATCTTACTCATGGATGGCTTGTACAGATAAGAAAATAGGGAATGCTCCTCTACAAGCTATAAAAAAAAATAAATTTGATTACCAAAGAGGAAATTTCTTGGTCAGCTGCACCTAGTGGATTCGTTAGTGAACCAATAATGGTCCCATCACAATCATCAACCAAAGAAGATGAGGGGTACTTATTAATTCTGTTATGGAATGGCAGTAGAAGAGGAAGTGATCTTGTGATACTAGATGCTAAAGATTTAAAAGAATTAGCTATTTATGAACTTCCAATATCCATTCCGCATGGCTTACATGGATCTTGGGTTAATAATTAATCAGGCAAACATATTTAACAATTGAGGAATGATTTTTTTAACTGCTTTACCACGATGACTACATAAATCTTTTAATTCATTATTCATCTCAGCGAATGTTAATTTACTTGATAACTCCTCAAAAATAGGATCATAACCAAAACCACTATTTCCTCTAGGGTTTAGGATAATGTTCCCAAAACATTTAGCCTCTGATTCTAATATCACATCCCCATTTGGAGAGCAAACACAAACATTTGCAATAAAGAAAGCACCTCTATTTTCTTCTCCATCAAGTTCATGTAAAACTCTTTCTATTCTTTTTTGATCATCTTCTGCATATCTTGATGAATAAATTCCTGGCCTACCGTCCAAAGCATCAATACATATTCCTGAATCATCTGCAATGGCGTAGTTTCTTGTTTCTTTAGAAACTTCACTTGCTTTTTTGATTGCATTCTCTCTAAATGTAATCCCATTCTCCTCAACTTCTATTGATTCTGGTTGAAGCAATAATTGGCAATTTACATTTAATAGTAATTTTTTATATTCTTGAATTTTACCTTGGTTTTTACTTGCTAAATATAATTTTTTCATTTTATATTTTTTACTTTACTTATGTATTTTTGACTCCATTCCAAAACCTCATTTAAATCATTTTCAGATTTCGCCTCACAATACAATCTTAAAAGCGGCTCTGTTCCTGAGAACCTGAATAATAGCCAAAAGTTATTATCCATTCTCAATTTTATGCCGTCGATATTTGAGACATTAATAATAGTATAACCACATATTTTTGAAGGAATATTATTTTTAATATATTTTTCAAGAATTTCTTTTTCTGATTGATTTGGAAATTTAACATCAATTCTTCTGTAAAAACTTGGACCAAAATTTTCTTGAATTTGATCTAAAGTTTCATATAAATATTTTGATTTTTCTGCGATTCCATTTAATAAAATCATAGCTGCGTATAAAGCATCTCTCTCCGGCATAAAGTCTCCGAAACCTACCCCTCCTGATTCCTCTCCTCCAATAAATATTTTTTCTTGAATCATTTTTTTTGCTATATATTTAAACCCAACCGGTAGTTCGAAAACATCTCTATCTTGACTTTTTGCGATATTACTAATTATGTCTGAACCACTAACAGTTTTAAGTACTGGATATAAATTCTTATTCTTTTCTCCCAAATAACTAATAAAGAAAGGTAATAAAACTTGAGTACTACAAAATCTTCCTTTTTCATCAATTACAGCTATCCTATCGCCATCCCCATCAAAAATTATGCCTAGGGTTTTAATACTATTTTTAGAAGTTCTTGTTAATGTTTCAGTTAAATTATCTAAATACTTTAGCAGTGGCTCTGGAGGATTTCCTCCAAATAAAGGATCATAATCTGCTCTAATTTCAGTAAAAATTTTTGAATCATAACCTTCAAAGATCTGACTAAGACAATTTGCTGCTGAACCATGCATAGAATCAACAAAAATCTGCAAATTCATTTTCTTTAAATTATTCGCAATAAAATCAATATTAAAATTAGATTTAATTTGATCTAAATGAAACTTCTTAATATCAACTTTTTCATATGCACCTCCCAGTCTTTCAATTGAGTTTCCCAGAAGTAACCTTTTTTCAACTTCCTTTGTAAAAGATTCATCCACAGAACATCCTTTAAAACTTTTAATCTTTAAACCCAGCCAATTATAAGGATTATGACTTGCAGTAATAACTAAACAACCTAAAAACGTAAATTTTTTGGCGTATAAGCTGCAGGAAGGAGTTGGCACATAACTAGTAGAAAGAATGGGTTCAAAACCACACCCTTTCACAAAAGCTGCTATTTCTTTTGCGAACTCATTTGCCATGAATCTACGATCGTACCCTATAAGAATTTTTTTAGAATTTGTTTCTTCGAAGTATTGATAATATAATTCCTGACAAGAAGCGACTACAACTCTTGAGAGATTTGATAGATTGAAATCAAAACCAATTATTCCTCGCCAGCCATCAGTTCCGAATTTTATTACATCTAGTTCATTTGAAGACAAAGTAAAATAGTTCCTTAATTTCCAATAATTATCTATATTAATTTATAGAAGCAAAAATTTAAACTGCCTTTGCAAAAAAATTTGAATAATCTTTATTTAAAAAGTTTTATAAGATGCAAAAGAAAAGCTTGGCTCGATTATCAGGGCAATAAGTCTCAAAGAATTTGGTCACCACATCAATCTATAGAAATAATTAAACGATACAAAACCTTTTATAAGGTAAGTGATGGAGATTTGTATTCTGGGGAAAAAGCCTGTAAGAGGGGTTCAACTGGAGTAATCGGATTAAAAGCAAGATCCAAAGTAATCAATAATATAGATACAGAAATGCAACCTCAATTACTTAAAAAAGTAGCTGGGTATAGCAAATGGGGCGAATATAAATATATACCTGTTGTATATAAGTTAGGCCATAGGACAACAAAAGAGCATCTATTCGATTTAGCTTTTTCTTCGATGTTGTTAGAGCCCTTTCAAGAAGCAAAAATTGAAAAAGGATTGGTAGTTTCAAATTTTTCAAATCGAATTAATATTGAGAAAATTGATTTAAATCCACGATTAAGAAAAAAAGTAATAAATACCTTTTTAAATTTAAATGAATATCTAAAAAGATCTATTCCAGATATTACTGAAGACAGGAAAAAATGTACGATATGTTCATGGCAAAAGTTTTGCGATACAGAAGCAAAAGATAATGGATATCTAACTGATATAGATGGTATTGGTTCTAAAACAGCCTTGTTTCTCCAAAAAAATGGGATATCTAATATTAAAGAACTAGCTGCTACTAAGAAAATCCATTTAGGAAAAAA
>QCUF01000057.1 GCA_003210825.1 Prochlorococcus sp. AG-676-P15-1
ATTCAAAAAGGGGGGCGCATATTCATAATGGAATATCAATTGCTCTTATTGGCAAAACTAATGTTGGGAAAAGTTCTCTTTTAAATCTTCTCTCCAAAAAAGAAAAAGCAATAGTTACTAGTATTCCAGGAACAACTAGAGATATAATAGAAGTGAATTTGACTATAAAAGATATACCAATAAAAATAATAGATACCGCTGGCATTAGAGAAACAGATGAATATATAGAAAATATTGGAATTGAAAAAAGCTTTGAAATGATTCAAAACTCAGACTATATAATCTATTTATATAGTCTTGAAGAAGGATTAAATAAGGATGATGAAAAAATTATAAGCAAAATTCCACAAGAAAAATTAATTACAATCTTGGGGAATAAAAAAGATTTAATTGATTCAAAAAAAGTTAATAAAAAAAATTTATCGAACTCTGTTTTAATGAGTATTAAAAATGATGAAGGCGAAAAAGAACTAGTCGAAAAGATAGTTAAAAAATGTGGATCAAAAGAATTTGAAAATATAGATATTTTTTTAAATGAAAGACAAATATCAAACCTAACTGATTGCCTAAAAAATTTAAATGATACTGATCCAATAATTACTAATCAATTACCCTTCGATTTATTATCAATTGAAGTTAGAGATGGAATAAAAAACTTATCGAGAATTACAGGTCAAGAATTAACTGAAGATCTACTAAATAATATTTTTTCCAAATTTTGTATAGGTAAATAAATTTTTATTAAAATACATAAATATATAAAGTAAACTTTAAAAGTTAAAATAAAATTTTTATCTTATTCAAATTTAGTGGATTTATACTCTCCAAATATTTCTAGAATTATTGATGATTGGATTGAAGAAGATATCGGTAAAGGTGATCTAACATCATCTGCAATTACCCAAAAAATAGGTAAAGCCCATTGGATTGCAAAAGAGGAAGGAATATTTTGTGGTGTTAAAATAATAAAAGAAATTTTAAAAAAAATTGACGAAAAGATAGAGTGCAATTTTTTTATTAATGATGGTGAAAAATTTTTGAAGGATCAAAAGCTTCTTGAACTAAATGGCCCTTCAAGAAGTCTCTTGGCAAGTGAAAGAATAAGTCTCAACATCTCAATGCATTTATCGGGAATCTCAACTTATACAAAAAAGATTGTAGATGTTCTTAAAGGTACAAATATAAATTTAGCAGATACAAGAAAAACTACTCCTGGTTTAAGAATATTTGAAAAGTATGCTTTTAAATGTGGTGGTGGTATTAATCATAGAATGGGATTATATGATGCTGCAATGATTAAAGAAAACCATATTGCATGGACTGATAACTTGAAAAATGCAGTTGAAAAAATTAGATTAAATACTCCCTTTACAACTCATATTATTATTGAAGCAGAAGATATGAAGCAAGCAAAAGATGCAGTTTTAGCAGGTGCAGACAGTATTTTGTTAGATGAATTTAATCCTGAAGTACTTAAAAAAGGCATTAAAGAATTAAGAGAGTTATCAACAAATAACTCTAATAGAACAACTAGGAATGATTTAATCATAGAGGTATCTGGAATTAATCCAATAAACATTAGTAACTATTTAATTGATGGAATTGATTTGATTTCAACAAGTTCTTCAATTACTAAAAGTAATTGGATTGATTTTAGTATGCGTTATATTAATTAAATGACTCGAATAGCATTTTAATAATTCATGCAGGCAATTTTTAAAGAATTAACTAAAAGCTTTGAAGAAACCCTTCTAGAAAGTCTTATAAAAAATCAAAAGAAAGAAGAATTTGAAAAAATTCGTAAAAATCTAATTAATCAAGCATCTAAAGAAGAGTTTGGTGATTATCAATGTAATATATGTCTGGTTTTATCTAAGATTTATAAAAGTAACCCTAGAGAAATTGCTATTGTATTTATTGAAACCCTCAAAGAAAATAAAAAAATATCTAATTTGTGTGAAAATTTAGAAATTGCGGGACCAGGTTTTATAAATATAAAATTAAAAAATAAAGTTTTGATTGAAGCAATAAAATCTAATATTAAATGCCCTAGAGCTGGAGTTCCTTTATCCCATAAAAATAATAGTCATTCCCAAAAAAAAGTTATCGTAGATTTTTCAAGTCCTAATATTGCTAAAGAAATGCATGTAGGTCATCTAAGATCAACAATTATAGGAGATTCGATCTCAAAAATTTTCGAATTTAGAGGATATATCGTTTTAAGACTAAATCACATTGGAGATTGGGGTACACAATTTGGAATGCTTATTACTCAGCTTAAAGATTTATATTCAAGTGATCTTAAAGAAATAGATAGAATCAAAATTTGTGATTTAGTTGAATTTTATAAAGCTTCAAAAAAAAGATTTGATAATGAAACAGAATTTCAAAACAGATCAAGAGAAGAGGTAGTTCAATTACAAAGAGGAGATAAAAAATCAATTGAAGCATGGAAATTATTATGTAATCAATCAAGAAAAGAGTTTGATCAAATCTATAAAACATTGAACATAAAAATTAAGGAAAGAGGAGAATCCTTTTATAATCCGTTTTTAAAATCAATAATTGAGGATTTAAATTACAAGGGGATTTTAGTAGAAGATCAAGGCGCAAAATGTGTTTTTCTTGATGGCATGGCTAATAAAGAAGGTAATCCATTACCACTTATTATTCAAAAAAAAGACGGTGGGTTCAATTATGCAACTACTGATCTTGCTGCTCTAAGATATCGCTTTAATAAGGAACCTTATGGAGATAATGCAGCTAGAATTATTTATGTAACAGATCATGGTCAATCCAATCATTTTGCAGGAGTATTTCAAGTTGCAAAAAAAGCTAATTGGATCCCTAAAGATTGTGAAGTAAATCATGTCCCATTTGGGCTAGTACAAGGAATTGATGGTAAAAAACTTAAAACAAGAGAAGGAGATACCATAAAACTAAAAGATTTATTATCAGAGTCAGTTAAAAGAGCAAAAGAAGATCTATTAAAAAGATTAGAGAACGAAAGTCGTTTTGAAAATGATGATTTTATTTTAAATACTTCAAAAGTTATTGGAATCGGAGCAGTAAAATATGCTGATTTAAGCCAAAATAGAATCACAAATTATCAATTTAGTTTTGAAAAGATGCTTTCTCTTAATGGAAATACGGCGCCTTATCTTTTGTATACACTTGTAAGAATTTCAGGAATTAATAGAAAAAATAATATGACTGAAGAGGCTATAAATTTGGAATCTATTTCATATAGCCATGATTTAGAGTGGA
>QCUF01000058.1 GCA_003210825.1 Prochlorococcus sp. AG-676-P15-1
TATGTTTATAAATTATTCTTACTTAACTATGGAATTCGTCAAAAAATTTATGACCGAAAAAGCTGAAAAGTTTAACGGTAAAGCAGCAATGATTGGTATGTTTGCTCTTGTTGGAGCTTACTACTTTACTGGTCAAATTGTTCCAGGTATTTTCTAATTACAAATTAATTGAGGAAAAACTATGGGGGCTTATCAAGTCCCCTTTTCTATTTGTATTGTGATATTGTCTCGAATTCTAAATTCAAAATAATCAACTGAAGCGAATTATACATCCCAAAGAGGAGTATAAAAATAAAGCCACAGACAAATAGAAAATATATCTAAAATATAAAAAATTTCACTTTTAACTATGAACGTTTACGTATTTTGGATATTGTTTTTCGGGTTGTGGGGAATTGTCCCTTTAATGATTATAAAAGGCAGAACAGATGAAAAAACAAAGATAAAAACAGTTCCAGAAGTTAAAGCCAAGAAAAAAGGTTGGTTTAAATAAAAAATTTTATATAGTAATTTAATCAATATAAATTAATTTATGAGAACTTATCGAGCTTGAAAAACTTCAAGTTTTACTTTTTTAAGGCTTAAAAAATATATTTAATATTTTATGGGTTCGCTAAGCGTGAAATATAATTTTCAAATTTTCCTGCATTAATCCAACCAGTGGCAATAGTTTTAACATCAGTTTTGTTAACTCTCCCACGATGAATATGCGATATACCAGCAGGGAAAATAATAAGTTTCCCTTTCTCAGCTATTTCATGATGATTCTGCCAATAAAATTCAGTTCCACCAGAACTAATATCATTACAATAAAGAATCCATGCTAAGACTCTATTAGCAGGCTCCGTAGCTTCATCACTAATAGTCCAATCACAATGCCATTTTTTAAATCCCTCTCCTGGAGCATAACGTTGTAAATTAAATATTGGATTAACAAATAAAGATTTTTCTGGGCAGCATTCTTTTATTAGAGGGTGATCCTCAAGATATTTTTTTAGTCCTGCATTAACTCCTCTAATTATGACTTCAGAAATTGCGAAGGCTTCTGGATCTGACCTATCTATTGAAACAAGACTAATATCAGTAGAAACTTTATCTGGATCAGAATTCAAAGATGTGCTTTGTCCGAAAGCGATACCATTAGTATGTAAGTCTTTGCGATGATCAAAGAAAGAAATCACACCATCAGCTACAGCCTCGAATCCTGAATTTTTATATTTTCCAATTAGTTCCATTAAAATTATTAGTATTAACTTATTATAAATAATTCTTTTATCATATCTTTCAGATAACCCTTTATTTTAGTTGGCTTTCTATTTAAGATAAAAAAATGGGACTTCTTGAAAAATTTCTTTTTTAGTTGTGGTTGGAGGTAGATCTCCTAAAGCAAATATCGAACTGCATGACCTCAGGTTGTTAATAGTTCCAAAAATTGAGGACACCTTTGATCAATTAAGGAATGATTGATTTGGATATATGAGAATTGATAAAAAGTAATTCTAAAAAATTAAAAAAGTCCTTATAAATCAGAACTAAAATTGTTAACTAATAGTATTTAATCCACCACTTACTAAGAATATAATTGCACCTAATGCCATTGTCGCTACACCCATATAAGGATATTTTCTTAATCTTGATTTGGTAATAGGAAGCCAAGAACTAAACTTGTCTGATTTTATATTATACATAATTATTTTTCTTGGAGGGATGCCTAATAATTGCCTTCTTTTTGCTTCACCCATTTTTTTAATAAATTTAATATCCCAATTTTAAAATTTAAGTTACAAATTTGCGAGTAATTTAATGTATTGCCTCTATAAATTGTGCACTTTAATATTTTGCATAGTTTATGTAAATGATTTTCGTAACCAAATTGGTCTGGTTTCTTTTATGCCTTAGAAAGTAACCTTTTATACATCTCTCGAGCTTCATTTATTTTAACTGAAAATCTTGTATTCAATAATGATTGTTTATCTCAAAGCTTCCAATAATTTTTCATTATCTAAAAATATATTCTCACAAAATCTATACTCACATTTATGATCCTTGAAAATCTTTTCACTGCTGTTCTATTGGAATTAATTAACCAAAAAGATTCAAGATTATACCTAATACTTATTTTGATCTAATAGTAATTTGTTCTATCTGTAAGAATTAAGAGGTTTGATAATTTCTAAAAAGGTAATTGATGAGATGGTGGAGATGAGAAACTTCTTTTCTTTATTATGATTGGTTAATTTCCCATAAATAATAAATATTGCAAATATAATAAGAGCGATTAAATAACAAGTCATTTTAAAAATTATTTATTTTAAAAGAAGCAATTTAAGGAATAAAATTAAATAAGACAAAATTATAAATTGAAGTGAGATAAAGTAACAATATAACTAAAATTAAATAGCTTTATAAATTAATATTTATGAATGAAATTAAAACCCCTTGGGGTTTAATAGCCCCAAAAGTTAGCTTATTTCCATTATATTATTTAATTTTTATTTATGGATTTATTTATATCTTACCTTTCGGACAAATTGTAGTTGGATCAACTTGGTTTGATTTTTTAAAAAAAGAAGATGGACCACTAGAGTGGTTGCAATTTTCCCAATATTTTATTTCGTTTATATTTGGTTTTTTTATTTTATTGAAAATTAAAAAAAAGAAATCATTAAATTCAATTATTTGGTTAGGACTTACTATTTTCTGTTTTTTGATTGCCGCAGAAGAAATAAGTTGGGGAGAAAGAATAACAGGCTTCAATTTGGATTCAATTTCAGAAATAAGTATACAAGGTGAAACTAATTTTCATAATCTTCCTTTCTTTCACAATTACCTTCTTGATCCTGCTTTACAGCTAATTTGTATTTTTTCAGGATGGATAGGATGGAGAAAGTGGCCTTACTTAACCTCTCTCCCTAGCAAAAAACTAAGCTTATTTTTTTTATTAGTAGCTTTATTTTTTGCTTATTATGACCTTTCTTGGGCTTCTACCGTATCCCATATTCGAAATGACCAAGAAATATTTGAATTTCTATTATCAACTGGAATATTCTTACATTTTTGGGATAATTTAAAATTATAAAAAATTAGTATTAATAATTTTAGAATATAATTACAAACTTGATTTCTTTAAAAGATAACAGCCTCCACTCAATGAAATAAAAACTGGTAGCCAAGCTGCAAATAATGGAGGGAGTAAGCCCTTAACTCCAAGTGAGCTAAATACAAATGAC
>QCUF01000059.1 GCA_003210825.1 Prochlorococcus sp. AG-676-P15-1
TTGAAAAATTTGGTTATATAAATCACTTAAATCTTTTCCCTGTAATAGAGGTCTATTTTCAATATCTTTTTTCAACCTCTCAAGAGCAATCTCTTGCTTTGTGTCAATCCAAATAATAATTCCTTGCCTTAAAACACCCCAGTTGTCTGGTTTAGAAATAATTCCTCCACCAGTAGAAACGATTAAAGAAGGGATTTTAATTGTTTCTTTTAAGCAATTTGTTTCTAGTTCTCGGAATGCTTTTTCTCCATCTTCCTGGAATATTTCATTAATTGTTTTTTTTGCTATATTCTCTATTAATTTATCCAGATCAATATACTTATACCTCAATAACTCGGCTAATACTGGACCAGTTTTAGATTTACCACTAGCCATCATACCTATCAAATATATACTTCTTCCTTTAATTATTTTGTTTGTTTTCTCAATAATAGATTTTTCCATACAGACAAAAGAGTATATAAAACCTTAAGATAGTATTATTACAGACATTTATGACTTTTACACATACCAAACCATTACATGGCCAGGGACGTGAATGCGTCATAACTCGACGTGCCTGTTTTAGTTCGAGTCATCGTTATTGGCTTCCTGAAAAAAGCTCAGAAGATAATTTCTCTCTTTTTGGGAAATGTAGTATAGCTCCAGGACATGGCCATAATTACGAACTTATCGTATCAATGGGGGGGGAACTTGACTCGGATGGAATGGTCCTTAATCTTTCTGATGTAAAACATTCTATTAAGAGTAAGGTTACTGGACAATTAGATTTTCGTTTTTTAAATGACGTATGGCCTGAATTTAATATTCATAGTCAAGAAGGCATTCTTCCAACGACTGAGGCTCTAGTTAAAGTTATCTGGAATCGTTTAAAAGATGAACTACCTCTTACAAGTTTAAAACTTTATGAAAGCCCAACTTTATGGGCAGATTACTATGGAAAAAACATGGAAGCTTTATTAACAATTCAAAGTCATTTTAATGCTGCTCACCGATTAGCAAAAGATGAGATTTCTCTTGATGAAAACAAGAAGATTTATGGGAAATGTGCCAGAGTAAATGGACATGGACATAATTATTTTCTCGATGTAACTGTCCGAGGAAAAATTGATCCAAGAACTGGGATGATATGTGATTTACCTTCATTACAAGCAATTATTGATGATCTTATAGTTGAACCGTTTGATCATACTTTCTTAAATAAAGATATCGAATATTTTAAAACTTGCGTCCCAACATGTGAAAATATTGCACTACACATTGCTGATATTCTCTCATCTCCGATTAAAAAAATTGGAGCAAATCTGCACAAAATAAAACTTCAAGAGAGTCCAAATAATGCTGCGGAAATTTATGTTGAACAAAGTGTACCAAATTCTTTGCAAAGAAATATTACTAACTCTTTAGTTGCTCAAGCTTGAATACTCCAAGCATAGCGATCATTATCGCTTCTAGTTTAGATGGAAGGATTGCCTTCCCAAGTGGAGGAGAATCTCATCTTGGAAGTAAGGAAGATAGGAGAATGTTAGATGAGAACTTATCAATAGTTGACGCTACCATTTTTGGATTGGGGACCCTAAAAGCTCATCAAAGTACATATTTAGTAAAAAATCGTTGTAAAAATGGTGAAATAAAAATTTCAAAAAATCAGCCTATTTCTATAGTCGCCTCCAATAGCAAAAAATTTAAAAAAGATTGGAATTATTTCAATCAACCAATTAAAAGATGGTTAATCAGCTCTAATAAAAAAGATGCAATAGAGAATAAAGATTTTGATAAAGAAATTTTCTACAAAAATTCCTGGAGTAAAACCTTATTAAGTATTAAAAAAGCTGGAATCCATCGTCTAGCACTTCTTGGTGGAGCAAATCTTATAAATTCTTTTATAAAAGAAGATTTGATTGATGAAATCAAAATTACAATAGCCCCAAGAATTATTGGAGGGAAATTTACATGGATACCTGCTGAACAAACAAATAAAATTTTTAATTTAAAGCAATTTTGGAATATAAAATCGATTCAAGAATTAGATAGAAATGAAATATATATTCATTACATAAGAAAAACTAAAGATGATTAAAGTAAAAAAAAATGAATCATATTGAGCACAAAATTGAAATTAAACTATCAATTCAAGAAATAAATAAAGAAACATGGAATGAATTAAGAAAAGAAATCAACAATCCATTTTATGAATGGGAATGGCTCTATAACCTTGAATTATCGAAAAGTGTCTCAAGACAAACTGGATGGCAACCTCTATATTTTATTGCTTATGAAAATGAAGAAATATGCGGCATAGCTCCACTTTTTCTTAAAAATCATAGTTATGGAGAATTTATTTTTGATCAATCCTTTGCAAAATTAGCTCAAGATTTAAATTTAAATTATTATCCTAAGCTCATTGGGATGAGCCCTTACAGCCCTATTAATGGATACGAATTTTTATATAAAGAAAATAAAAATAAAATAGAAATTACAAATTCATTAATAAAACATATTGATGAATTTGCTTTGAAAAATAATATCTTGAGTTGCAATTTCTTATATGTAAACGAAGATTGGGGGAAACATCTACAATCCTTAGGATATCAGGAATGGATAAATACAAGTAGTGAATGGAAGAATAATGGGGAAAAGACATTTGATGATTTTTTATCCAGATTCAACTCTAATCAAAGAAAAAACATTAAAAAAGAAAGAAAATCAATTTCAAAACAAAATCTCGAGATCAAAATTCATACAGAAGAGAATATAAATCTAGAAATGGTTCAAAAAATGCATAATTTCTACGAGCAGCATTGTTTAAGATGGGGAGTATGGGGTAGCAAATATCTTACCTCTGAATTTTTTGAAAATATTCTTGAAAATAAAAGAAATCTATTGTTTTTTAGTGCATCAAGAAATGATTCTGAAAGTACGATTGCAATGTCAATGTGCATAAAAAATGAAAAATATATATGGGGTAGATATTGGGGTAGTCAAGAAGAAGTACTTAACTTACATTTTGAATTATGCTATTACCAGCCTATTGAGTGGGCAATAAAAAATAACATTGAAAGTTTTGATCCTGGAGCAGGAGGTAAACATAAAAGAAGAAGAGGGTTTTATGCAAAAGGTGCTAAAAGTTTTCACAAATGGTTTAACAAAAACATGAAAAATATAATTACCCCTTGGTTAAATGAAGTTAATTTTCAAA
>QCUF01000060.1 GCA_003210825.1 Prochlorococcus sp. AG-676-P15-1
TTAGAGAAGCAACGAGTAAGGCAGTTAGAGATACTATTAAGATCAAAAAAACTGAAAGTGGACTCATTAAAAAATACCTGGAATGATTTGACCTGTTGTGATGTATGCGCCAAGTAATGCAAAGAAGCCAATCATTGCCCAACGACCGTTAACTTTTTCTGCATTTTGAGGGTAACTATCATAAGAAACTGATTCATCTATGTAAGGACGAGTTTCTGATGGGAACATGTTTTGCCTTCCGCCAGACTCAGTTGTTGTATATGAAGTATTTGACATTAGAAAAAACCAGGAATTATTTGACCAGTTGATACATATGCTCCAACTGCTGCTACGAAACCAAGCATTGCTGCTAAGCCGTTAAATCTTTCTGCTTCAGGTGTCATGTTTAAAAAAGTGATTATGTAAATAAATATAACACAACTATTAACAAATGTAAAGAAAATTGGATGTAATTAATAGTATAAGGACTTTTGTATACATAAATGGAACATATATGTTTAATTTTTAAGATGAATTTTACTTTTTATTGTTAACAGGCAGATTTTGGCACAACATAAGACTCTATCTATCTAGATAAAAAACTCTTAGATAATATTTCAGCTGTTCTGCTCTTATTTCATTCAGATTTTTTACATTGTAAATGTTGATATAAACTGAAAAGAAATTAGCTTAGGTTTTTATCAATCAGCTTCTTTTAGTAACAACTTAAGTTGCTCAGAATCTAGTTGCTCTAAATAATTTCTCATTGCAAGCCAAGATTTTTGGCTTTCAATCTTTCCACTTTTCTTGAATAAATTTGCGGAAACTTGATCTACTAATTCTTTATGCGTCATATTCATATTCTTCATAAAGCTTAATTACTAAACCATTAAAAAATTCTGCTAATAGTTTTGATGGATCTTGAACAGATACTTTTTTGTTCTCTTTTGCCTGTTTATTTTTTTTTATTGAATTTAAGTTAGTCATGCTCATTCTTGGAATTGGTTTGTTACTTCAGTCCATCCTCCAGCTATTAGTTCTTTCTATGTTTCAACTGCAGAATTTAGATCATGAAATCTTCTATTTTAAGTCCTGTAGGTTCTCCTAGATGATTTGTATAGAAGAGATAGGTATTGCTTTAATGTTGTTCCTTTTAAAGTTCTTGCCCTTTTCATATAAAATTAAAAAGTTACGTTGTGGGTTAAGCAACCAGCCATTTGGCTTGTCAACATGACTGCCATAAGAAAAATTAGACCAAACATTATCTCCTACGAGAGTCATTAGTAAGTAATACAGGTGTACTAGTAATATAAATGCATTAAATATAGTTCGTCAAGTATTTATTTTTTATCTTTTTCTCTTAATTCAGGAAAACAATTAGCAATATTGATTAACTCTTAAACCTCATTATTATCATATGTTTTATCTAGGACTCCACTTCTAACATCTATACGTTTAGCTTTCATATTCTTTAGGATCAACTCTTGCCTCTGCTGACTAGTCATTGACTTAAATCTTTTTCTTCTTTCTTCTTTGTTCAAATGTTTTTACTGTAATTATTATTGTTTAGAATAAATATTTTTTTGAATCATATCTTTATGAACTTTTAAAATCTAAAAATAAAGAGTATTCGGAACTTCCGAATTTAGTGAGTCTCCATAAAAGCTTTCTGATGACTTCAGTAATAACCAGTACAAGAAATTAACAAATGATTTCTTCATAAGAATCTCTATTTCAAGATTCATTCAAATTCAGATTTCGAATTTAAGCAACGTAAAAATACTTATTTAGAAAAAGATTGAATCGTATTAGAAAGAACATTTACTGGAATCAAGGATTCACCGTAATGGGATTCGGCTGATCTCATCAGAAACCAGTAAAGTAGATTTACTAAAGTCTTTTCCACGAGGATTTAGCAACTGACCTAAATAAACTTATTCGAAGTGTATTAGCAATATACAAAACTCTTATATCCAGCGATCAAAACATTTGTATAACAATGAACAGTTTATGAATGACTTATAAAAATATATACACACATGATTCAACCAGACATTATCCAACAACAATGAAATAGTTCAGAATAACAATGAAAAACTGCATTTAAGAAATGGCAGAATGATTTACAAGAATAAGCGCAAAGATGTGATGGGAGTAATACTTATTACGTAAAAAATCCTTATCGGAGCGGACTAAATCCTCGTGGAGTTTACAGACTTTAGCCCGCTTTATATTTATAGCTAATGAAAATCTGAGTAGCAACATAGGTTTAGCTTGAGAATGCTAAGAGGCTCTAGAAAATACTTTTATCTTGCTCTTTGTCAATTATTTTGAACACGTTATCCATTTAAAGATTCAGTCGTTGATCCTCTATCCGTATATGGGAGTACCTCAAACCGTACATTTACATTAGTCAGTTGATTAGTCTGTCTTGTTAGAACGTAGTGATAACATTCATGAGTTCAAATGTCTTCAACACCAATCAAATCTTGTAAAAAGTATGTACTAAGTTACAAAGATTCATCAAACAGTACACATCAATTAGGATTCTATGCTCGCGATGCATACGATTGCCTGATGCTTGCAAGAGAGTTTAATTCTTTCATCCATAAACATCCTCGTTCGGTGATTAGAATCCAACAAAAATTTTGAGAATATTATGAATTTTAAAACATCACAATTTGCAATTCAAGATAATAAATTAAGGGATATTGAACTTTCGAAAGAATATCCAACTCTTAGGGATTTAATGAAAGAGCAGGGAGTTTCAACAAACTTAGCTGATTATTGGGATAAAGAATGTGAATTGAATCCATCAAACCCGCATTGCTTGGAATACGACGATTAGCTCATTCGCGATCAGTAAAATCTTTTCAAACAAAAAAAAAGAGCAAGTATGTATCTCTACTAGCTTACTCTTATGAAGATGTTATGTAAGAAACCTAAACAAATGTGTTTGTTGTTGTAGTGATACTTAAAACAACCGCAACAAAGAAGATGTAAGGAACTGCTTTTAGTGGTACATATCTTTGTTTCTTAGAAATAAAGTCCATTTGTTTCACCTTTGGTTTGTTTAGCTAAGACGCTTTCTAATGCAATCTTAAAATCAATCTAATACTTAAGATTAAAGAATGAGAGTATAAT
>QCUF01000061.1 GCA_003210825.1 Prochlorococcus sp. AG-676-P15-1
AATAGCAATTTTAGCTTCAGGTGAAGGATCAAATTTTCAAGAATTGATTGATCTCTCTAATTCAAACAAATTTGATATAGATATTAAGATTTTAATTACAAACAAATCAGAGGCTGGGTGTATATCAAGAGCTAAAAACTCCAATATCTCTTATAAGGTAATCAAGAGCTCTGATTATGAAAATAAGGATTATTTTGAGGATGAAATTATTAATAAATTAAAAAAACAGGATATAGAACTTGTTGTTATGGCAGGTTGGATGAAAATTATGTCACCAAAATTTGTTAATGAATTTAAGAATAAAATAATAAATATTCATCCATCATTACTTCCTTCCTTTAAAGGAAGTAATGCAATTAAAGAAGCTATAACAAATGATTCAAAGATAACTGGTTGTTCAGTACATTTTGTAGAACCAGAGGTTGATAGTGGTCCCTTAATTATGCAGGCAGCATTAGCTATTTCGGATAAGGATAATTTAGAGACAATAACTCACAAATTACATTTATTGGAACATAAGATATTACCACTTTCAATTTCTCAAGCTGGATATATTATCCGGAATAAATTCATGGATAATGATTAATCATTTCTAACCCATTATTTATTGGCAACCCAGATATTAGATTAAGATTTTGTATGGCTTGCCCTGTTTGTCCTTTAATTAAATTATCTATTACTGATAGAATAATTATTCTTCCATTTCTAGTATCAACTTTGACAGAAAGATGTATTTCATTTGTATTCTTAACCCACTTGGTGGAGGGATAAATATCAACTGGTAATACTCGAATATGGGAGTAGTTTCTATAATAATTTTCTAATATAATCCTACAATCAGAAGAAGTTAAACCTGGATCCCTTAATCTTCCATAAATTGTTGAATGCATACCTCTTGTCATTGGTATTAAATGAGGAGTGAATAGTAGTTCAATATCATTACCAGAAATAAAACTTGCAATTTGTTCTATTTCAGAAGTATGTCTATGATTTATTAGCCCATAAGCAGATAGACCATCTCCACATTCAGAAAATAGTAATTTTTGATGTGGTTCTCTGCCTCCACCTGATGTACCACTTTTTGAATCTATTACTATACCTTCATTATCAATAATCCCTTGGGATAAAAATGGACTAAGAGGAATAAGAGCAGATGTTGGGTAACATCCAGGGCAAGCGATTAATCTTGCTTTAGATATATCTTTGAAATTAATTTCAGGAAGACCATAAACTGCTTCTTTACATAAATCATCGTCATCTCTGTTATATTTTTTCGCTTCGTTAGAGTATACATTTTTCCATTGATCAAGAGACTTATACCTGTAATCGGCTGATAAATCGATAACTTTTACTCCTTTTTCTAATAAACCTCTTGTTAATGTAGAAGAAATTCCACTAGGTAAGCAAAGTAAAGCAACATTAGCTTTATCGGCGATTCTATCTATTGATATTTTTTCAATTAAATTGTCAGACTCTAAATTTATGAATGGAAAATTATCGCTCCATTTTGTTCCTGAAGATTTATTACCTCCTAAATAAGAAATTTTATAATTTTTATTATCCTTTAATAGATTTACTGCTTGTATTCCCCCGTAACCAGTAGCACCAACTATTGCAACATTCATTTCTCTTTATTGGCTGACTTTAAGATAGGATTGTAAGTGTTGAATAAAATAATAATTAAAACACTTTTTTCTATATTGAATAGTAAAAATGAAAGAAACAAGTCCCAAATCAAATAATGGAACAATTGTGGATAATAACGAAGAGTTCAATATAGAATTTGATCCAATAAGCGATGCATTAGCTGCGATAAGAAATGGAGAATGCATAATTGTTGTTGATGATGAGAGAAGAGAAAATGAAGGAGATTTAATTTGTGCAGCACAGTTTGCTACTCCTCAACAAATTAATTTTATGGCGACAGAGGGTAGAGGTCTAATATGTTTAGCAATGCAAGGAGACAAGTTAGATGCCTTAGATCTTCCTTTAATGGTAGATAGGAATACGGATGAAAATCAAACCGCATTTACTATTTCAATAGATGCAGGTCCTGAGAATAATGTAACAACTGGAATATCAGCAGAGGATAGAGCTAAAACTATCCAAGTTGCAATTAATCCTTCAACAAAGCCAGAGGATTTAAGAAGACCAGGACATATATTTCCATTAAGAGCAAAAAAGGGAGGAGTATTAAAAAGAGCCGGTCATACCGAAGCAGCTGTAGACATTGCTGCTATGTCTGGTCTTTATCCTGCTGGTGTGATTTGTGAAATTCAAAATCCAGATGGCTCAATGTCAAGACTTCCCCAACTTAAAGAATATGCTAAAGAATGGGGGATGAAGTTAGTATCCATTGCAGACCTTATTAGTTACAGATTTCAGAACGAAAGATTTGTTTATAGAAAATCTGATGCAATTCTTCCAAGTATTTTCGGTAGTTTTAAGGCATATGGATACATAAATGAACTTGACGGCTCTGAACATATTGCATTAGTAAAGCAAAAGACAAAAAAATTAAGTGAACCAGTATTAGTAAGGATGCATTCAGAATGTTTAACTGGTGATGCTTTTGGATCACTACGTTGTGATTGTAGACCTCAGTTAGAGGCTGCATTAGCAAGAATTGAAAAAGAAGAAGAGGGTGTAGTTGTTTATTTAAGACAAGAAGGAAGAGGAATTGGTTTGATTAATAAATTAAAAGCATACAGCTTACAAGATGGGGGTTTGGATACTGTAGAAGCTAATGAAAAATTGGGCTTCCCTGCAGACCTAAGAAATTATGGAGTGGGAGCTCAAATTTTAACTGACCTTGGGATTAAAAAGTTAAAACTTCTTACAAATAATCCTAGAAAAATTGCTGGATTAGGTGGATATGGAATAGAAGTTACTGAGAGAGTCCCATTAGTTATATGTCCTGGCGAGCATAATTCTGAATATTTAAATGTAAAGAGACAAAAACTTGGACATATGTTAGAAGAAGAAAAGATAAATTCTATAGATATAGATCCTTATATTGCAATTTTCCTTGATGGCGAATACAAATCAATAGATTTAGTTCCTATCAAAAATAATGTAAGTGAATTCTGCGAAAAAAATAAAATAAATATTATCCTAGAAA
>QCUF01000062.1 GCA_003210825.1 Prochlorococcus sp. AG-676-P15-1
TTATTTACTTAATTTTTAAAATAGCCAGTATTTTCTGCACACAAATTTAATCGGATTAGGTTGATTTATTTTGATATTGGTTATATGTTTCTAATAACGAACCCGCTTAAAGTTTATTATTCCTTTTTTCGAAAAGGTGATTTGTAGAAGAATTTCAAATAATCAATCCACTTAATTTTTAAAAAATCATGTCCACACTTAAAAAGTGGTACTCAACCGAGGATGCTTGTAAGTATCTGGGTTTAGGTCGTACCAATTTAATGATGCTCAAAGACAACGATTTAACAGTCGGGGTTCACTATGTCTTTGTAACTGGTAGAAAAAGAGGGACTCTTGGTTGGGACGTTGCAGCTATTCAGCAATGGCAAATACAAGCATCTAAGGAGATAATGAACCGCCCAAAAAAGATAGTTGAGCAAGTAGAAACCTATCAAAAAATGGGGGTTTAATAATGGAATTACACACCACACAAGACGATATTAAAGAGACTTGTAGAGAACTCTTGAAATTAAGCCAGAATTTCACTTCTACTATTCCAGAACAAATTAAAAGAACTGAAAAAGCTTTAGTTTTGATTACTGGTTATGAGGGCGAAACCTCAGAAAACTTATTAGATGAAGTTATTAGAGAGGAATATATCCATGTCAAATAAAACAGAACCTATATGGACTCAGGAGCATATAGAAGAAAGTACGGAAGCACTCTATGAAATGTATTCAAAAGCATTAGACAAAGACCCTCAAATTGGAATGTCTTTAGTTCTTAGAGAGTTTTGTCATCTTCAATGCTTATTTTTCCAATTACAGGAAGCCTTTAAAGAGAATCACTCTGTTTCTTCTGGAGCTTTTCAAAATTCTCATAAAGCGGTTGAACTCTATCAACAGTTGGACGGAATAATGAAAACCTCAACCAGTACATTATCTAAACGTCTAGAAAAACTGGAAAGCTAATGGACAGGGCTTCTATTTCTAAGATTGCCAAATTAGAGTCCCTTAGATTATCTAGTTCTAAATACTGGCAACAATTAAATAAAGAACTGGAAACTAGAAAAACTAATAGAGCTTTAGGGACTGTCGAATTATTAAAGGCTCAATCTGTCTTAATTACTCGAAAACTAAAGCATCTTGAAGGGATTTTATATAAAGACTATTACCGAAATTTACACCAACAAAAGGAACTAAACCATGAAAAAAGCCACTCTGGGGGGAGTGACTCATAGAAAAAGACTATCTAATCAAAAGGTAGTCTATAAATCTCTAAGACTCAACCCCTGTCCTTTATTCATTAAAGGAAACGAAAAGAAAATAGAAGTCTGGGTATGGGACGAAAGGATTAGAACTGCTGAAAACAATTTTTTCAGTTTCACTCCTTCTTTCCAGATTGCTATTGAAGCAATGACCAACACCAGAAACTTAATAGAAGCGGGAGCATTTAGAAAATGACTATACACAGAATTAGTTCCGCTAGTTATGAGGAATTAGAAGCCTATAAAGATGAACTTGCTTATAGGAAAAGACTTAAAGAAGATGAAAAGTTTTCAATTTTATTGGATGACTACTTTCATTCAGTAAGACAACAAGATGAAGACGAACAAATGAGAATAATGAAGGAATTAAAAATTAAATTCAAATTAACTGACGATCAAATAAATAAAAAAGCACTTAAATATTTGTATGATCTCAAGTCGGAATTTAGACCCGCCTTGAAAGATTCAGTTGATCTAGAGAATATTGAACCTCTTACCTATTTAATGGATGGATGGTTATTAAAAGGGGATGTTTCTCTGACTTATGGTTCTTATGGTTCTGGAAAAACAACTCACGCATTATATAAAGCCTATAAATTGGCAAAAGGTGAAAATATTTTAGATAGGGATGCACCTTGTAAAAAAGGAAATAGCTTATTTATTTGTACGGATGGCGGTGTTCATACATTTAAAAAAGCTATGTATGACTTAGGCATAGAAAATGACCCTGTTTTCGAACTGGGAGAAGATCAGAAAATCTTTGTCTGGGGCTTTGATAATAAACAAGGTCAAAAAGCCTGGTATGGGGATATTAATGGACTTATACAGTTAGAAACCTTTGTTGGATTTAGAAAAATAGATTATATAGTCATTGATAGTGCAAAAAGTGTTAGTTCTGGAGCTTTTAATTACTTAGATAATGCTGAAGTAAGACTGTTTATAAGGATTTTAAGGGACGTTATCGCTGCACCTAATAATGCTCATATTGAAATTTTGAGCCATGACGGAACTGCTAGAGGTGCTCATGCAGGGGCTAAAAGTTGGGCTGAAGAACCTTCAATGGTTATTAGTTTAAATCCCACTTTTGATGAAGATACAAAAGCTCAAACAGGGGTTATTGCTGAATTTAAAAAAGATAGAGCTGCAAATGTAGAACCTAGAAGAAAGGTCATTTATAAATTAGATGATTGTGAAATGGTTCTAGACGATCAAAAGAAAATAGTTGGAAGTTGCAATGATGTAATTATGGAAATTATGACCGATTTCTATAAACAAGGTCAAAACCTAGTTAGGAGAACCGATATAGTTACAACCGCATTTAATACCGCTTCCGCAGCTAGAAAAACCGTAGATAATACTCTCGGAAATATGGTTAATAGTAAAAAAATTAGACGAATTAGAAAGGGTGTTTATGCTTTAAATCCAAAAGACATTCAAAGAATAGAGCTTATTCCCGATAAAAAAGGGGAAATAATGTCGGGAACTCATCAAACGTCAGTTATATCAATGAATTAACTAAAATTCCTTCCCTAGAGTAATAGACACCCCTTATTTTTAAAAAAACTACCCCCTTAAATGAAAAAAGAAGGAACAAAGCTTAATCCTAGTTATATCAATAGGTTTAGTTGTTCCCGATCTTTATTCCCAGTAACTTCGGGAACTAATCTATAAATTAAAAATGCCCATTTAAACTTCTGCAGTAATCACTTACAGACGCAAAGTATTTAAAATCAAATTTATTTTTCAACTCTTCTGCAAATTCCTCTGCTCGTTGTTCATCTTTGTTGTAGTAACCGCTCATCTTTGCACATAATAATT
>QCUF01000063.1 GCA_003210825.1 Prochlorococcus sp. AG-676-P15-1
TAAATTTAAATAAGTACAGAAATCTAAAGTCAGGTAGACCAAGAGTTCAAGAAGATCAAATCATAATTACTTTAAATTTAAAATCTGAGGATAAGAAAGATGAACTTCCTTTAGATTTTACTTTCTCTAAAAGTGATAAAGATTGGAAGATAGACAGAATAGCTAAAGTAAATTAGGAAAGGTTCAAAAACTTGTGAAACATGAAGAACTTCGGAAAGAAGAAATAATAAAAAAATTAGAATTACACCCAAGCAGATTAGATAAAGAAAAAATCATCTTTGAAGCAATGGAAAATGACCTGAATGATTTTTTTGAAGGAGTAACTATGGCCTTAGATCCTTTAGTAACTTTTGGTGTAAAGCAAGTACCTGAAAAAGCAGAAGAGAAACCTAGTCAAGGATGTAAATGGAGTATTTTTAAAGTATTAACAAATCAATTAATCAAAAGAGAACTTACTGGGCATGCCGCTAGAGATGCGATCAATTTAGTTATGAAATCTGCAACTACAGAACAATGGAACGGATTTTACAGACGAGTATTGATTAAAGATCTTCGTTGTGGGGTTTCTGAAAAAACAATAAATAAAGTTGCAAAAAAATTTCCAAAGTATGCGATACCTATCTTCTCATGTCCCCTTGCACATGACAGCGCAAACCATGAAAAGAAAATGATAGGCAAGAAACAAATTGAGATTAAATTAGACGGAGTAAGAGTATTAACAATTATTAGAAAAAATAAAGTAGAAATGTTTTCTCGAAACGGCAAACAGTTTAATAACTTTGGTCATATCATTACAGAAATAGAAAAAGTATTAGAGAAATATCCTGCCCCCTACGATTTAGTCTTAGACGGTGAAGTAATGAGTGCTAATTTTCAAGATCTAATGAAGCAAGTACATAGAAAAGATGGCAAACAATCCAAAGATGCAGTTTTACACTTATTTGATATGTGTCCAATGAAAGATTTCAAGAAGGGTTTATGGGAAAAAGATCAAACTACTAGAAGTATGTTGGTAAAAGATTGGGTAGCAAAAAATGCAACTCTTTTAAAACATGTCCAAACACTTGACTGGGAAAATGTGGATTTAGATACTCTTGAAGGACAAAAAAGATTTGTAGAACTTAACAAATCAGCTGTAGAGGGAGGATATGAAGGCGTGATGATTAAAAATCCTCATGGTTGGTATGAATGCAAAAGAACACATAATTGGTTAAAAGCAAAACCATTCATAGAAGTTACCTTAAGAGTTGTAGCAATAGAAGAAGGGACAGGACGAAACAAAGGCAGACTTGGAGCAATCCTAGTTGAAGGTAAAGATGATCAATATAATTATCGTCTTAATTGCGGGAGTGGATTTAGTGATTCTCAACGTGAAGAATATTGGAGTGCAAGAGATAAACTAATCGGCCAATTGGTAGAAATCAGAGCAGATGCAAGAACTCAATCTCAAGATGCTGAAACATTCAGTCTTAGGTTTCCAAGATTCAAATGCTTTAGAGGTTTCGGACAAGATGAAAAAATATAATTTTTAGGGAATTAGTTTCATAGAAATCAATATTTAAGCTAGTAGTCAATTATCAAAAACTAAAAAAGTAGATAATGAAATACACTATTAATAATTAATAAATTATTACCTAAAGATATTGATTTTTATGGATAACAAAAATTTTTTCAAATATATTAAAACCCCTTGCGGTCAAGCAAAATATATAGAATTACAATCCAATAAAAGTTTGCTTGGAAAATTAAGGCTTTTTTGGTTTATAGTTATTGCCTCTATAAGAGATTGGAATATTAAAGATTAGTTTCTTTTGACTCATTAATATATTCTTTAGCGTACTTTGCTGAAAAATAAACAACCATCAAAGTAGAAACCACACTTATAATTGTTAAAAATAAATTATTTGTTGGATGTAAATTTTTTAAATCCTGCAAACTTTTTGCTAAACTCCCTATAGAACAATAAAGTAATGTTCCAGGAATTATCCCAAACAGGCCAATAGCAAAGTTCCTAAATTTAATATTATTTAATCCATAAAAATAATTAAGAATACTAAAAGGAAAGAGAGGAGAAAGTCTTGCTAAAAGGATTAATTTGAGACCACCTTTCTGCACTACTTGTTCCATAAGACTTAATCTGGGGAAACGATTAATAACTTTTTTAAGCTTTATTGATAAAAAACTTTTTGAAATAAAGAATGCTACTGAAGCTCCAATAACTGCCGCAAAAAAAACTATTATTGAACCGAGATAAGAACCATATAAAAAACCAGATAATAAAGATAACCATGAGGCAGGAAGAATTAATAAAACAAATAAAATATATAAAAAGATAAAAGCAAAAATCCCAATGTCTGTATTAAAAAAATAGGCTAAACCATAGATATTTTCAAAAAAAGGAGCCATATTATTTTAATAATTTAAGTTTTTTATTTATTCTTTCTGATTGCAAATTTCCTTCTTTCAACTTAGCAAAACATTCCTCAACAATATCTTTAGGAGCTTTGTCTATAAAGTTTTTGTTAGATATTCTCTTATTTAATGTTTCTATATCAGAATTAACTTTTTGCAAATCCTTAGTAAGTCTATCCTTTAAAGCTTCTAGATTTACAAAATCATTAAAGGGTAAATAGACTTCAATATCACCAATAATGCCAGAAAAAGACTTAGCAAAATCGTTTTTATCGATATCCTTAGACTTACAAATAAAAACTTCAGATGACTTAGTAAAAGTTTTAATATCGACTATTAAAGTTTTCAAAAAATTAGTTAATTCAACATTATCTGAAATTAAGTAAACAGGAACCAGTTGAGATGGCTTAAGTCCTAACTCAACCCTAAGATTTCTAATCAATCTAATTATTTCAAAGAGCTCTTGAAAGGATTTATCTATTTGAGAATTTATATATTTTTTTTCTAAGACAGGCCATT
>QCUF01000064.1 GCA_003210825.1 Prochlorococcus sp. AG-676-P15-1
ATATAGGTTGGAATATGATGGAACTAGCGGAAATGCAAAATCCCCAGAGAGAAATGTTTGCATGCTTTGCAGAAGCAATGATTTTAGAATTTGAAAAATGTCATACAAACTTTAGCTGGGGAAGAAATAATATATCTATAGAGAAAATGGAATTTATTGGAGCTGCTTCTGTAAAGCATGGCTTCTCTGCAATTGGCCTAGATAAGCATCCAAAAGTATTAGCAGTTTGAATTATGCCAAGACGTTATCTTCTTGATTTTGAAAAACCTCTTGTAGAGCTTGAAAAGCAAATAGAGCAAATTAGAGAATTAGCAAGAGATTCAGAAGTTGATGTTAGTCAACAACTACTACAATTAGAAACTCTTGCCACAAGAAGAAGAGAGGAAATTTTTAGATCTCTAACACCTGCTCAGAAAATACAAGTAGCTAGACATCCACAAAGACCAAGTACTTTGGATTTTATTCAAATGTTTTGTGATGATTGGATTGAGTTACATGGAGACAGAAATGGAGGAGATGATATGGCTTTAATTGGAGGTTTAGGTTCGGTAAATAATCAACCTGTTCTTTTATTAGGTCATCAGAAAGGAAGAGATACGAAGGAAAATGTAGTTAGAAACTTTGGAATGGCAAAACCTGGAGGTTATAGAAAAGCTTTAAGGTTAATGCAGCATGCTGATAGATTCTCATTGCCTATTCTTACTTTTATTGATACCCCTGGGGCATATGCTGGTCTCTCTGCAGAAGAACAAGGTCAAGGAGAAGCTATAGCTAGAAACCTAAGAGAAATGTTTGGTTTTAAAGTCCCAATAATTGCTACTATTATCGGCGAAGGGGGGTCTGGTGGAGCTCTTGGAATTGGTGTAGCTGATAGGCTATTGATGTTTGAACATAGTGTTTATACTGTTGCTAGTCCAGAAGCTTGTGCCTCAATTCTTTGGAGAGATGCTGCAAAAGCTTCTGAAGCTGCAACTGCGTTAAAAATAACTGGAAAAGATCTTCTTGAATTAGGTGTAATAGATGAAGTTTTATCAGAACCAGCAGGTGGTAATAACTGGGCTCCCATAGAGGCTGGGAATACTCTAAAAGGTGCTATTGAGAAGCACCTTAATGAATTATTGGGATTGAATCAAGAGGAACTTTTAGAACAAAGATATTCAAAATTCAGGGTTCTGGGCAAATTTATTGAATCAAATAATTTTGAAGCAATTCAGGAAGAATTACCTCAAATAACAGAATAAATTGAAATTAGCATACATTACAGGAGCCACTAAAGGTATTGGGAGAGCTACAGCAGTAACTTTCGCAAATGCTGGTTGGGATTTAGTTTTAATCGCAAGAGATTTAGAGATGTTGGAAATGCTAAGAGATGAACTATCAGATACGGGATCAAAAATTAATCTTGTAAAGTGCAATTTATCCAATGCAAATGAAATAGATAATTCAATTAATGAATCAATAAAAAAATATGGGTGCCCTTCCGTTTTAATAAATAATGCTGGATCTGCTTTTAATGGAAATTTAGTTGAAATGCCTTTGTCAAAATGGCAAGAAATAATTCAAATTAACCTCACAAGTATATTTCAAATATGTAGTTTAATTGTCCCCAAAATGAGAAAAAATGGAGGCTTGATTATTAATATCAGCAGTCATGCCTCTTATAATGCTTTTCCTCAGTGGGGTGCTTACTGCGTATCAAAATCTGCTTTAGCGATGTTTACAAAGTGTCTTAGAGAAGAAGAGAGATCTAACTCGATAAGAGCCTGTACAATTACTTTAGGTTCAGTAAATACACCCCTTTGGGAGACGGAATCAATTAAATCAGATTTCGATAGATCATCTATGCTTTCTTCTACTAACGTCTCAAATACAATTTTATATATGGCTGAACAACCAGAATCACAATTAATTGAAGACCTAACTCTTATGCCTGCAGGAGGCGCTTTTTGACCCTAGTTTATTAAGTCGCAATAACGATAAAGTGATTTTTTTTAGGTATTGACGCACCCGATTAAACATAAGAATGTGATATAGTGTGTAAGCAAATAAGTCCAAGAAAGATACAGTTAATCTAGTTTGCATACTATTTCCTGTTAAGAATTTTATGACCTCTACATTACCCAACGATAATATTAAAAATTTTGACGAACAGATTACTAATAAATTAATCTCCGAAATAATAAGAGATCGTATCAAAAGCAAAGGTACAAGATTCAGTGCAAATGATAATATCGCTGATTTTATTAATCCTGGTGAGCTAAAAGTTCTAGAAAAAGAGGTGGCTTCAAGAATTAAAGATTTACTTAAGTCTCTAATTATTGATGTGGATAATGACCACAATACTCAGGAGACAGCAGAAAGAGTATCAAAAATGTACCTTAACGAGGTTTTTAAAGGTAGATATCATGAACAGCCAAAGGTTACAAGTTTTCCAAATGATAAAAACCTTGATGAAATTTATACTGTCGGACCAATAACAGTGAGGTCCGCTTGCTCTCATCATTTAGTTCCAATTTTAGGAGAATGTTGGATAGGAATTAAACCAGGTAGCAAAGTTATAGGGCTTTCTAAATTTGCTAGAGTTGCAGATTGGGTATTCTCTAGACCACATATACAAGAAGAAGCAGTAATGATTCTTGCAGATGAAATAGAAAAACTATGTGAACCTAAGGGGCTAGGCATAATAGTCAAAGCTCAACACTACTGTATGAAGTGGAGAGGAGTTAAAGAACCGAACACTAGCATGATAAATTCAGTAGTAAGAGGAGATTTTAGACATGATATAAGTCTAAAACAAGAATTTTTTGAGCTTGTAAAACAACAATCTTCTAATAATAATTACTAAAAAATAGTATTTCTTACTTCTTTAATAATTAAACCAACTTTA
>QCUF01000065.1 GCA_003210825.1 Prochlorococcus sp. AG-676-P15-1
ATTCCAATTTTTTTAGCAGAAATATAGTCATATTTACTATCCCCAATGTAAATAGATTCTGATCTTTTGATTATTTTATCTTTAAAAATAATTCTAAAGATTTCATCTTTAGACAATGGACTTCCATAAATACCTCCATCAAAATGTTTAGCCAAATTTCTTTTTTTTAAAACCTCATTTAGTTCTTTTTGGTCAGAACCACTAACAATAAACCATTTTGCTTTTGAATATTTTCTATAGTCGATTATATGACTACATATTTGACACTTTTCCAGTTCATTTTTTACTATTTTTGAATAATTTTTAATCAGGTTGTCCAAACAAATAGAATCCCGTTCAATATTATTTTGTATCGCTATATTCTCAAAAAAATAATTAAATTTTTTATATCTTGATATGCCTCCGTTTTGAATATGATAATTTTGCAATTCAGTAGCAGGTTTATCCCCATAAATAGAAACTACTTTATAAAAAGCTTGAGTTTTGATTTTGTTGGAATTCAAAATAATTCCATCACAGTCAAAAATTAAGTTTTTATATTTTGATAATTTATTCATTCTTCAAATTTAAAAATGAAATAACTTTATCGACATCTTCTGGAATATCAACTGAAATAGAGTTTGCAGAACATTCAAACATTAGTACTTTTTTCTTATTCTCTATAAACCTTAAAATTTCTATATCCTCTCTTTCTTCAAGAAATCCTTTTTTCTTAGCATTTTTTATAAACATAAGATCCCCCTTACTAAAACCATAAATACAAACTTGTCTTTTTAAACCATCTAATTTTTTTTCTCTTGATTTAAAGGCAGGGATAGGACTTCTTGACATATATATAAGGAAATTATCTTTATCCATAATAACTTTTGGAACATTATGAGAATAAAAATCTTCCCATGAAATTATTTGAGTGAAACCATTAATAACTAATGAAGGATTGTTCTTTTTTAATTCTATACAGTGGATTATATCCATTGGATTTACTAAGGGTTCATCCCCTTGAACATTTATAAAAAAATCATAATTTAATTGATCTATTACTTCAGTTATCCTATCTGTTCCTGTAATTGCATTTGAACTTGTAATTAAGCAATTAAATTGTTTCTGTTCTACGATTTTTTTAATTCTTTCATCGTCTGTAAGGATAAATATATGCTCTTTATCTAAAGCTTTAGATGCTGCTTCTGCGACATGAATTATCATCTCTTTACCTAATATTTTTTTTAGAGGCTTTCCTGGGAATCTCGTTGATTTATATCTTGCTGGTATAACTATGCAACTTTTCAAAGGTTAAATCCATAAATGCTCTTAGATTTAATACTAGTATAATTTGTTGGAGTAATAGAGTAAATATTCACTTTTTTGTTTATAGTAGTGAAAAGATTAAATATATTATCAACCTCTTGATTTCTAATATCTCCTCTTGGATATCCCTCAAATCCTGCAAGAATCAAATTTTTAATATTAGTACCACCCAAAGTTCCAAGAGCATAAGCTAATGCAATAGGAGAGGGGATTATACAGAAATTATTTAATGATCCCATCTTATTTTCTTCAATTTTTAATCCATAATCTAATATTTTATTTCTCTTAAGTTTGATTTTAAGTTTATCTGGCAACATTGAAAAAGGGGTTATTATCAATTGATCTAATAATTCGAATAAATTATTATCTGCAAGTAATCTAATGGGGTGAGAAAAAAACCTTGCATTTATTAAACTTGAATCTATGTAGGATTTAGAATTAAGTCCCATAACATATAGATTTTCTTTATTAATAAGTTCCTCTAATTTAGATTTAAATCTTTTCATACCTTTGCTATTTCCTAAAAGTAATATAGTTTCATTTTTAATTTTATTTTTAGGAATATCATTTCCTCTTGGTTCTCCTTTGTAAAAGGTTCTTGCTTTTAATAGTTTTTGAGCATTAAAAAATCTTGACTTGTCATCCTTCAAATAATCAATTGCTCCAATAATTTCAGAGGTACTATATCTTAAGTCTGAAATCATTTCCTGAATATACGAAGGATGAATTTCATATTTAGCTGACATGAAATAGAATCTATTTTTGCCCCATCTATGCTGTTCTTGTAATTTCTTAAACCACTTTTCTGAGTGATTTATAAGAGGTATTATATTCATTTTTCTTATATTTTCATAGGATAATGATATTGCAAGTTCTTCAAGATCGGCATTCCCAGAGCCTCTGCCCATTCCTAGTATAGTAGAATCTAGCCATCTACATCCAACATCAATTGATCTTAAAGTATTGTCAAGAGCTTTACCAAGATTGTTATGAGCATGTATACCTATATCAAGATTTGTATGATTGGATAAAAATTCTAATTTTGCATTAAATTCAGTTGAATCCATGCTACCAGTACTATCAGCTAAATATAGAGCTTCTAAAGAAATCCCTTCGAGTTTTTGTACGATTTTCATTAATGATTCATCTTTTAGAAATGCTGATTGCATAATATTTATACAAATTTTAAAACCCTTATTTTGAAGTAATTCATTAATTATTAAAGCTTTCTCTAGTTCATCAATAGTACAAGCTAATCTGACAATATCAACTTTTGAATTGTTTTTATCTAGTGGAAATAATTTACTGATTTTATTTTTAATATCATGTTTATCCTCAAACTCTTTGACATTTATCATAACTGCAATTTGTATATCTTTAGATTCAAATTTTTCTAAAAAATTATCTGTAGTAAATGCTAAGGGGCCTTTATATTTATCGTTGATTAATGATCTTAAGCCTAACTCCACAATATCCACTTGACAAAGTCTCATAACTTCT
>QCUF01000066.1 GCA_003210825.1 Prochlorococcus sp. AG-676-P15-1
AGGTAATGAAAAAATAAAATATTATGAGAGAAGATAAAAAAAGTTTTGAGGATACTTTTTTTGATGCTTTAAATCTCTTTAACAATCAAAAATGGTATGAAGCTCATGATGCGTTTGAGGACATATGGAATACTCTTGATGGAGATGAGAGACAAATCATACAAGGCATACTTCAGGTATCTGTTTCTCAATTTCATTTAAGTACAGGAAATATAAATGGAGCGACTATATTATTGGGAGAAGGCTTAGGTAGGATAAAAAATAGAACTAATATTGAGTTAGGAATAGATCTGGAATCTTTTTGCAAATGTCTTCATGAATTATTAAGAAAACTTCAAAATAAAGAAGAATTAACTCAACAGGATAAACCCTACCTAGTAAGAAAAGAAAAAAATGAATTTTGAAATAAAAAACGTATTTCTGACTATTGAAGGAAAATCCATAGTTGATAATGTGTCAATAAAGGTATGTCCAGGTGAAATTGTAGGTTTAATGGGACCTAATGGAGCGGGTAAAACATCTACTTTTAATCTTGCAGTTGGTAATTTAAAACCTGATAAAGGAGATATATTAATGAATGGCAAGTCGATAAAAAATTTGCCTTTGCCAAGAAGAGCAAGACTTGGTTTAGGATATTTAACTCAAGAGGCAAGTGTGTTTAGAAATCTTACAGTTAAAGAAAATATTGACTTAGCCTTACATAATTCATTTTCTAAAAGCGCAATAGTAAGAAATAAAAGAGAAAAAATAATTAATGAGTTTAATCTAAATAAAGTCGTTGATAATTATGGTTATCAACTTTCTGGAGGGGAGAGGAGAAGGTGTGAAATAGCAAGAGCTCTATCGGTCGGAAAAAAAGGACCTAAATATTTACTTTTAGATGAACCTTTTGCAGGGATTGACCCTTTGGCTGTAAATGATTTAAAGAAACTTATTATCAAACTAAGTAATAATGGAATGGGAATTCTCATAACAGATCATAATGTAAGAGAGACACTTTTAATTACGAACAAATCATATGTTTTAAGTGAAGGAAAGATTCTAGCCCATGGATCATCTGATGAACTTGCAAATAATCAAATAGTGAAAAAGTTTTATTTGGGGGATGATTTTCAGCTTTAGAACTTAATTCAGAAATAAATTTAAATTAAAATATTTGATATAAGCATGAATTTTTTTATTTCTTTATTATTTTATAATTAAAACCAATAATAGAACTTTATATTTAATTGATGGTATTTGATGATTTTATCAAAAATTTAATATACGATCCAGTATCTTCTTTAGGCATCTTAATTTTTTATTTTTTATTAATTAATTTGCCTATTTCTCTTATAGCTTTATTTAATAAAAAATCCTCTTCATATGTAAGATTAATTACTATCTCAATTAATCTCTTCATAACTCTCCAGCTTATCTCAAGATGGATTATATCTGGACATTTTCCGATAAGTAATTTATATGAATCGCTTTATTTCTTAGTTTGGGGAATATCTCTATGTCAATTGTTAGTTGAGAAAGAATACCCGACTCCTATAATCCCAGCAATAGCAATACCTATTGAACTTTTAACTGTAGCTTTTGCGTGCTTTGTTTTGCCTGAAGATTTAAAGCTATCATCTAATCTTGTACCAGCATTAAGATCAAGTTGGTTAATAATGCATGTAAGCGTAGTCATGCTTAGTTATGCCGCTCTTATCATGGGCTCTTTACTTTCAGCCTCAGTACTTTTTATTAATAATAGTCAACCTCTTCAACTTAGAAGTAGTTCTACCGGTGTGGGAGGTTTTAAGATATCTAAATCTTATTCACTCAATGATGTCATTGAGCCTGTAAATTTTTCTCATTCTGAGGAACTAGACACTCTTAGTTATAGATCTATATTAGTAGGATTTGTTCTTCTCACTCTTGGCTTAATTACTGGGGCTATATGGGCTAACGAAGCTTGGGGCACCTGGTGGAGTTGGGATCCTAAGGAGACCTGGGCTTTCATATCTTGGTTATTTTATGCTGCCTATTTACATATGAGAATAAGTAGAGGTTGGCAAGGGAGAAGACCTGCATTACTTGCTACTTCTGGTTTTTTTGTTGTACTTATATGTTACATAGGAGTAAATTTTTTAGGTGTAGGATTGCACAGTTATGGTTGGATATTTGGAATATTTAATTAATTTTAAGTTCCAGTTATTTAAGGCTCTGAAATTATCTTTCCATTTTGAGCATCTAAAGCGACTGATCTTAATTCATCGCAACCCTCTTTTAAAGTTGGATAAGCAAACATCCCACTTCCTGCAATGAAACAATTAGCTCCCGCATCTGCACATTGCGAAATGGTCCAATTTGCTTTTATTCCACCATCAACTTCAATATCTACATTTAAATTCTTTTCAATTACAAATTGTCTGATCTTTCTGATTTTACTTAACATTGTTGGGATGTAGGCTTGTCCACCAAATCCTGGATTGACTGTCATTACCAAGACATGATCAACCATATCCATAATGTTTTCAATCATTTCAAATGGTGTATGAGGATTTAATGCAACCGATGGTGATCCACCAAGAGCTCTTATCTTACCAAGCACTCTGTGAAGGTGAACATTAGCTTCGGCATGAGCTATGACAACTCCTGGTTCTCCATTCGGACCTTTGGTGGCCTTCACATATGCTTCGAGCATTGTTTCACAATTATATTGGCTCACCATTAATTGAGTCTCAAAAGGAACCTCACAATA
>QCUF01000067.1 GCA_003210825.1 Prochlorococcus sp. AG-676-P15-1
TAGTAAAGTGCAAGAATTTGGTTACTAAAAAAAATGAAAAAAAGAATATAAAAAAAGTCTCCTTAAAAATAATCAAGTATATGTTGATATATCTTTCTTTGAACTGCTGTCGATGTTCTTTCAATATTTAAATAGATTGGTTTATAAATTAATTAATAATTACAAAAATTTTTCCATGTATTAAATCTTAAGAGATCTATTAGATTTTGAGCATAAAATAATTAACATTAACTCAAATCACAGTTATAAGTGGATTAATGGTATAATAATTAAATCTCAGGTAGAGATAAGATTAATTAATATTGACCAAGCTAAAGAATTTCTAATAAGAATACCATTTGCAAGAGTCAAACTTTCAAAAATATATTTGTTTTTAATCAATTTTTTGATTAAATATAAATATTTATTTTTCCTTATCAATCCTGAATTTATAATATTGCAAATTAAATGAAAAAATTAAACAAAAAGTATGCAGATTTATTACATCAAGCATCCATAGCAACTGGAAGAAAAGAAGCGGTAGGTTTATTGCATAAGGCGGCAAAACTTCAAACTAAATTTGATGAGAAGTCTAAATTTTAAAAGGAGAATTTAACACTTGGTCAAAATATAGATAGCTTTGAATCAGTTAAGACATTAACGTAACAGAAGTGTAGCTCATTAATCCAAAAACCTATTAATTAAGGCTATTTATTTACAAAAATAAATATATGTGTTATATTTATTAATATAAATTATTTTAAAAAAATGACTCCTGAAGCAGAACGTTTTAATGGATGGGCAGCAATGTTGGGTTTCGTAGCAGCCGTAGGTGCTTACGTAACAACCGGACAAATTATCCCAGGTTGGTTCTAATGAAGAACAACAAAACAAAATTAGTTGAAAAAGAAAAAATTGTTGCAGAAAAGCTAAATGGTAGATTTGCCATGATGGGTTTCGTTGCATTAGTTGGAGCTTATTTAACCACTGGTCAAATTATTCCAGGATTTATCTAAGACTTCTCAAATAAATACCACAAGCCAGATTGTAAAATTCAATCTGGTTTTTTTTCTATTTTTTTTATTTATTACCTAACCTATATTCTCTTTAAGTTATCCGAATGAAGAAAATTATAATATGAATTTTTTTCTATTATTAAAAAAAATTAGTTAGTATTATTGAAATAATTATGAAAAATGAATGCAATTAATAAATATTTACCTTTTGGCTTAAAAGCTAAAAAGATAATTCCATTTTTTATTATTTTTAAGCTTCTTACCTTCTCTGGTTTTATTGCTTATATGATGAATCGATGAAATGATTTATCCTCCGCCTCAAGTAATTTTTGCCTTACTAATTTTATCAACTGCAGTAGTCTTAATTTTGGATATTAAATATCATCCTTTCGGTGAAGATCAAGACGGGATATAAAAAACAGGTATAAACTTCTATAAAAATGGATCTTTAATCAGTATAAAAACTCTGTCGGAATAATAAAAATTATATTAACGTTAAATTAAATAATAGGAGGGCAATCAGATGACCAACCTCGGATTGGAGATTGTATTCTGGCTAATTTTGTTAACCTATCTTGGAGCTAGACTTTCACAAACTAAGAAAGGTTACAAACAACAGTATTAAAACAATACCGAATGGTTGGATAAAGTTATTAATCAATTAACCAATAAAGATTTCACTCACTATCTTTAGTTAGTGATTTGAATACAAAAGATTTAATAAGCATTATTAGGTTGAACTCTAGATTAAAATTTCTTTTTAATGAAGTTGAAAAAACAAATCTTGAGATATGAGCCAAGCAACTAATAATAATTTTGTTTAAGAATAAAATATATTTTCTAGGGGCTAAAAACTAAAAGATATTTAGGAATAAAAATGTCCTTTTATAAGTTAAATTGTTGACCGTATGAAAATTCTAATTTTTTAAAATTTATGGATTTAAAATTAGGGTAAATAATAATGCAAAGAAAATCTTTTATTTTAAAAAGTGATAGATTTATTAAGAAATTAAGGGTAAAAAATGAGAGTTAAACTTGAACCTGAAACTGCTTTTATAGGTAAAAAATTTGCATATATTTTTCTAGGAATAATATTCGGTCTTAATTCAATTGTCTTTGTCTGGTATTTCTTTTTTTCTAACCTTACTTAGAGTTGACTAATTATCACTTATTAATAGATCTAAAAATATTACTGGTATATTTTTGTCTCTTATACTTAGAAAAAAATAAAATTCCTCTAAAAAATCAAATTAGGTATGAATAAAAGATTTATAGTTGAAAAAATAATGACTCTTATCATTTCTCTTATTATTAAATGGCTTTAATAGTAAATTTTATTTAGAAAGGTCTTTCGTCTTTAAAGATAATTTATTGATCTATTTATATTTATATTTAAAATAAGGAGTACATAAAAACCAATTTTCATTAAGGAATCTCCATAGTAATTGCATTTGACATAACCAAAATTTAAGCAAAATCAAAAAACTCTTTTTAAGGAAAAAATTTAAAAAATCTTTATTAATTCAAACAATTAAAATTAGGATTATTATGGCAAATAAATACTTTCTTGAAGTTTA
>QCUF01000068.1 GCA_003210825.1 Prochlorococcus sp. AG-676-P15-1
TTTGATAAAAATATATCCTTTCAAAATAGAGAATATAAGCCTAAATCATATAAAATTATTTTCATTTTAAAAGATGTAGATCCAAAAGATCCCACTGAAGATTTAAGGACCATTTTAAGAAATTCTGATGTAAATTTTGAAATAGAAAAGATTGAACGTTATTTTGATCCAAAAAATAAAACTATAAAAAGTAATTAAATATTTACAAAAATTTCATATGAAACTTTCAAAAAAAAATGAGGCACTTAATATAATTGAACCAGCATATTTAGCCTCTCTCTCTTCATTACTTTGGATAGCTTTATATTATTTACCTATAGGAGGAGCTTTGTTGAGATTAATATTACCTCTACCTATAATCTTGTTGCATTTGAGAAGAGGAACTAAAACTGCATTTGAAGGTCTCATAATACAATTTCTTTTGTTGTTGATACTTATGGGTCCAATAAGAGGAACTTTATTTTTATTCCCATATGGCATATTAGCTTTTTGGCTAGGTTGGTCTTGGTTTATGGAAAAAAATTGGTGGCTTAGTTGGTCTGTTGGTTTTGTTCTTGGGACGCTTGGTTTTTTTATAAGGGTAATTGCATTATCAACTTTAGTTGGGGATAATCTTTGGATAATAATTACAAGAGCAAGTTATGGCCTCATAGATAAATTTATTGAACTATTTAACCTGCCATTCTCTCCTTCGATCCAAATTATCCAATTAGTTGCAATATTATTAATAATTTTTCAAGAAATGGTATATGTTTTAACTATACATATACTCGCATATTCTCTTTTCCCTAGATTAAATTCAAATATTCCTGATCCTCCAAAAATAATTAATGGATTTGTTGATTTAGGTCTTTAATATAATATTAGATAATGCAGATATCGTATTTAGGGATAAAGTTCTTTGGAAGTAATGGTAATCAAAAATTATTTTCTGAAAGGGTTGATCTTCTTAAAAAAGAAATTAATAATTTTGTTTTCTATCTTGTGATTGCGGGAACAGAAACATCTCAAATTCAAGGTATATCCGCAGCAGGAATTAATTCAAAAGCCAGAAAGAGAACTGCCTTAGCAGATGCGGAGTTTCTTCTTTTTGGGGCCTCAATAGATCATAAATATAAATTACCCTTTTTAAATGCAGGAGTTACTCCTGCATTAATAAGCTATGTATGTAGGAAACTTATATGTGCAAGTCCAATAGTTGTTCCTATAGGAATAAAAGAAAAACCTTACTTTAGTCATCTTACTGTGGAAAATTATTTAGTAGGCCCAGCTAAATGTTTGACTACTGGAAAATCTATGAATAAAGAGAGAGTTTTGAGTCTTTACAAAAAAGGACTAGAAATTGGAAACTCTACGAAACAACCTATATTTATTTCAGAATCTGTACCAGGAGGAACTACAACTGCTCAGGCAGTAATGGAAGCTTTTGGCTTAAATGTCAATAATTTAATAGGGAGCAGTTTGATTAATGCTCCTAGGAACTTAAAAACAAAAGTAATTAAAGCTGGTCTTTTAAAAGCAAATTTAAAAAATAATTTTGACTCTTTAGATGTTATTTCTTCAGTCGGAGATCCATTTCAAGCCTTCTCTATGGGATTATTGATTGGAGCAAGATTAGCTAAGCAATCTGTTGTATTATCTGGAGGTAGCCAAATGTTAGCTGTAATTTTACTTGCGTTAGAATTTATTGATTCTAAAGAAAAACAGGAATTTGTTGATTTAGTTTTTATAGCTACTACTGGATGGTTGGTTAAAGATAATTCATTGGGTAATTTATTAGATTTAATAACTGAAAAACACAATGTAAACTTATTAGGATTTGCAAGCCCTCTGAATTTCAAATCATCTACATTTAAAGAATTGAATGATTATGAAATAGGTTATGTAAAAGAAGGTGTTGGTGCTGGTGGGATGTCAATTCTTGCTTTTCTTAAGGGTTTTAGTAATGAAGAAATAGTTTCAAGGTGTCAAATTAATATTGAAAGAATGAAGGATTTAGGTCAAATTTCCTTAAATAAAGATTGTTAAATGCCTAAAAATTATTCTACAAGAAGGCAATTCCTTAATTACGGAAAACTATCTCTCCTTTTCTTTTTAAATTCATGTAGTAATTCTTTAAAAAAATTTAAAATTGGTTTTCAAAGTTCGATTTATCCAAAATCTTTAAAAGATACATTACCTTCGATTTGGCAAAAAGAAAATATTAATTTTAGTAAGCTTAAATTAGAAGAAAATAAAATAAAATTATCTAATTCAGACTTTATTTTGGTTAATGATGGATGGCTAAATAGTATTGATTTTACAAGTTTTCAAAACATAAATAATTTATTTTCAAATGATATTTTAGATAATAGATCGCGGGATTTTTTAAAAAGTTTTAAAGAATATCAACGTAATAAATTATTTCCTGTAGGTGTTGTTCCATATGCAGTAATTATAAAAAATAATAAAGATCTAATTTATGATGCTAGTAATTCTTGGGATTTTCTTCTTGATGAGAAGTTGAAAGGAAAAATTATATTCC
>QCUF01000069.1 GCA_003210825.1 Prochlorococcus sp. AG-676-P15-1
TATCTGATGGGCAGTTTGACTGGGGCGGTCGCCTCCTAAAAGGTAACGGAGGCGCACAAAGGTTCCCTCAGGCTGGTTGGAAATCAGTCGTTGAGTGCAAAAGCAGAAGGGAGCTTGACTGTGAGACCTACAAGTCGAACAGGGACGAAAGTCGGTTTTAGTGATCCGACGGTTCTGCGTGGAAGGGCCGTCGCTCAACGGATAAAAGTTACTCTAGGGATAACAGGCTGATCTCCCCCAAGAGTTCACATCGACGGGGAGGTTTGGCACCTCGATGTCGGCTCATCGCAACCTGGGGCTGAAGTCGGTCCCAAGGGTTGGGCTGTTCGCCCATTAAAGCGGTACGCGAGCTGGGTTCAGAACGTCGTGAGACAGTTCGGTCCATATCCGGTGTATGCGCAGGAATATTGAGAGGATTTCTCCCTAGTACGAGAGGACCGGGAGGAACGCACCTCTGGTGTGCCAGTTATCGTGCCAACGGTAAACGCTGGGTAGCCATGTGCGGAGTGGATAACCGCTGAAAGCATCTAAGTGGGAAGCCCACCTCAAGATGAGTATTGCCATGGCTTAAGCCAGTAAGGTCACGGGAAGAACACCCGTTGATAGGCTCTACGTGGAAGCTTGGTAACAAGTGCAGCGGAGGAGTACTAATAGACCGAGGGCTTGACCAAATAAACTTAATTTATTGTCTTTAATTTATATTTTCTATGCAGTTCTCAAGGTTCACACTATCCTGGTGTTCATGGCGATGTGGAACCACTCCGATCCATCTCGAACTCGGTTGTGAAACGCATCAGCGGCGAAAATATTTAGGGGGTAGCCCCTTGAGAAAATAGCTCAATGCCAGGTAAAATATTTTAAAGGGTTTACTTTTTTGAAGTAAACCCTTTTTTACTTCTGACATTTACGACACCAGTGTGTACTTCTTCCTGAGATTTTCTGTCTCTCAATTAAATTTTTGCATTGACGACATTTTTTTCCAGTTCTTCTATAAACATTAGTTTGTAATCCAAAATTGCCATTTTCACCTTCTAAGTCTCTAAAGTCACTAAAGGTTGTTCCCCCTGCACCAATACTTTTTTTTAAAACGTCGACGACAGCTCTTATAAGTCTTTTTATTTCATTTTTTTTAATTGTTCTAGCCTCTCTAAAAGGCGATATGCCTGCAGAGTATAGACTCTCATCTGCATATATATTCCCTATCCCAGCAATTATTGTTTGATCTAATAAAATAGATTTTATGGATCTTGATTTGTTTGAAATTACTTTTGTTAGATAATTGGCATTAAAATTTTGAGAGAAGGGCTCAGGCCCTAATGTTCCTAATCCATTAATAATTTTATTAGGAGATAATCCCTCTCCAACCCACCACATTTGACCAAAACTCCTTACATCAATATATCTAAGTTCATTATTATGATTATCAAACAGCCTTATTCTGGTATGTTTACAAGGATTAGTAAGAGTATTATTAAAAGTGAAATAACCAGTCATCCTTAAATGAACGACGAGAACACCATTTTCTTCAAGTGATAATTCATTTGCATCAATATTATTACTAACATTTTTCTTTAATTCCGCGATTAAATATTTTCCTCTTCTATTCCATTTATACAACAGTGAATTTTGAAGTCCCTCAATAAAGTCTTTTTTATCAATTGGATACGCAACAGTTGACTCTCTACAGATTTCAACTCTTTTGATAATAAAGTTCTTGAGTTTTTGTTCTAAACCTCTTCTAACAGTCTCAACTTCAGGTAACTCAGGCAAATTTTTAGGCTTTCTCTAATTCACTTTCTGCAAAATTATTAGTATTTGCTCCTCCTTCAGTTCCACTTATTCCCGCATAATTTACCTTTTCAAATCTGACTACACAGTTATACTTTATTCCGGTTGTATCGACTGAAGCAACTTTGCCAATTTCGTTGTACCAGTATGACTCTGGTCTTTTAACTCTTACAAGATCTCCTCTTGAAATTGCCATTAATTTAAATTTAACTAATAAAACAATACCTCAAAAGGGATATCTAAAGAAAAACTATTCACAGATATTAATCAAAGTTATTAACAGAAATCATTTATAAGATCTTTTTCAAATTTTTCTTTAGCCGGAATCCACCCCCTCCATTTTCTTCCAGGAATTCTTACATCTAAATCTTTTGTTGCACACTTTATAGAGATAATAACTTTTTTATTATTTTGATTTAGAGCGTTCAGAAATTTTCTGCCACTTCCTTCTTCTAATTCGGTTTGTTGAGTTGTTAAAGGACCATATTTTTTACTCTCTTTACTTATAAATTGATTAATCTTTTCTTCTTTAAGTGAAGTATTAACTTCTTGATTATTGATATTCTTTTCACTTAAAAATAATTTCGAACCAACTTCTAATGAATCTGGATTCTTGAGATTATTAATTTTAATAAGTTCTTTAAAGTTTAAACCATATTTAGTAGAAATTTC
>QCUF01000070.1 GCA_003210825.1 Prochlorococcus sp. AG-676-P15-1
TGATTTCTTCAATAATTTGCATTGATTTATTGCTCTTTTATAAAATTATCAGTCCATTCATATCCATATTTCTCAAGTTCTAGGGCAAGATCACTTTCTCCAGTTTTTATTATTTGACCGTCTGCCATTACATGAACATAATCGGGCTGTATTTCGTCTAATAATCTCTGATAGTGAGTGATTAATATAATTCCTGTTTGTTCATTAGATATCTTCTTAATGCCTGAGGCAACTATCCTGAGTGCATCAATATCTAAACCTGAGTCAGTTTCATCCAAAATTGCAATTTTTGGTTCTAATAATGCCATTTGTAATATTTCATTTCTTTTCTTTTCCCCACCTGAAAATCCTTGATTTATACTCCTCGATAAAAAAGCAGAATCCATTTTAACTAAGTCAAGTTTTTCTTTTACTAAGTCTTCAAAATCAAAAGTATCTAGTTCTTCTTTATTAAGAAATTTTCTTCTTGCATTTGTTGCAACTCTAAGAAATTCTAGATTACTTACTCCTGGAATTTCAATAGGATATTGAAAACCAAGAAAAATTCCAGATTGAGCTCTCTCTTCTGGCTCTAAAGACTGAATATCGTTACCAGTAAATTTTATTTCGCCTTTAGTTATTTTGTATGATGGATGACCCGCAATAATCTTGGAAAGAGTACTTTTGCCACATCCATTTCTTCCCATGATTGCGTGAATTTCGCCAGGATTAACTGAAATGGTCACTCCTTTTAAAATAGGAAGATTTTCTATAGATGCAAAAAGATTATTTACTTCTAATAATGGATCTAATTCTTTCGTTTTGCTTTGCATCGCACTTTAGAAATTAATTGATTATCCAACGGAACCTTCTAATTTGAGGGCAAGGAGCTTATCTGCTTCAGCCGCAAATTCCATTGGTAGTTGATTGAATACATCTCTACAAAAGCCACTTACCATCATTGATACAGCTTCTTCAAATTCAATACCTCTGCTTTGTAAATAAAAAAGTTGATCTTCAGAAATTCTACATGTACTTGCTTCATGCTCAATTTCTGAATTTGGTTGTTGAGATTGAATATAAGGAAATGTATTCGCAGCAGCTTGATCGCCTATTAACATTGAATCACATTGACTGTAGTTTCTTGATCCAGTCGCTTTTGAACCCATTTTCACGAGACCTCTATAACTATTAACCGAACTTCCAGCACTTATTCCTTTACTAACTATTGTTGATTTAGTTCTAGGACCGATGTGAATCATTTTTGTACCTGTATCGGCTTGTTGAAGGTTATTAGTAAGAGCTACAGAATAAAATTCCCCTACCGATTCTTCTCCTAAAAGAAGACAGCTAGGATATTTCCATGTTATGGCAGATCCTGTTTCAACTTGAGACCAACTAATTTTACTTCTCTTACCTAAACATTTCCCCCTTTTGGTGACAAAATTAAAAATTCCTCCAACTCCCTCTTCGTTTCCAGCATACCAATTTTGTACTGTTGAATATTTAATTGAGGCATCGTCTAAGGCGATAAGTTCTACTACCGCTGCGTGCAAAGTATTGGTATCAAACATTGGAGCTGTACATCCTTCAAGGTAGCTGACGGAGCTATATTCTTCTGCGATGATTAGAGTTCTTTCAAACTGACCAGAATCCCCACTATTGATCCTAAAATAGGATGAAAGATCCATCGGACATTTAACCCCTTTTGGGATGTAAACGAATGAACCATCACTAAAAACAGCAGAGTTTAATGCAGCAAAGTAATTATCATTTGCCGGTACGACAGAACCTAAATATTTTTCTATTAAGTGTGAGTAATCTTTGACTGCTTCACTTATAGAACAAAATATTACTCCATGCTCGGCAAGTTCTTTTCTGAAGGTTGTTGCAATAGATACACTATCAAATACTGCATCAACAGCAACGTTTGTAAGTTTTTTTTGTTCAGTAAGAGGGATTCCTAATTTATCAAAAGTTTCTAGGAGCTTGGGATCAACTTCATCTAAGCTAGAGATCTTTTCTTTTTGTTTGGGTGCAGAATAGTAAATTATATCTTGATAATCAATCTTTTTGTAACCTAGATCTGCCCAGTTAGGCTCCTTCATTTTTTGCCATTTCCTAAAGGCATTAAGTCTAAAGTTAAGAAGATATTCAGGCTCTTCTTTTTTTTCTGAAATTAATCGAATTGTATCTTCATTTAGCCCTTTGGAAATCTTTTCAGTTTCGATATCGGTCACGAAACCATATTTGTATGGTTCAGATACGACATCTTTAACTAAATTTTCACTTACCATAATTTCTATAAATTAATCTATTACAATTAGTTTTTTATACTTTAGCTAAATATATGCCCAATATTGAGTTTTTATCTTTAATTAAATTAAAACATTAATGTCTGATCAAACAAATTCTTTTCCAAGTCCGTTAAGCG
>QCUF01000071.1 GCA_003210825.1 Prochlorococcus sp. AG-676-P15-1
TGGTGGTATGGCTAAATTAGAGATAAAAATTAAACTTTTTATTAGTTTTTCTCTATTCATTTTGAAATTAAATACTTATATCTTTCTACAATTTTACTAGATATATAGAGAGCAAGAGTTTGTATTGTTGAGGCAGGATTTACTCCCCCAGAAGTAGGAAATATAGATCCATCTATAATAAATAAGTTTTGAATATCATGAGTTTTACCAAAACTATTTACGACTGATTTTTTAGGATCATTACCCATACAGCAAGTTCCCAAAGTATGCCATCCTGTATTTCTGACTGGACCACTTGCAAATGATTTGTGCGCACCTGCAGCTTTCATAATTCTTCTTCCATTATTGAGACCGTGTGAAAGCATTTTTTTTGTGTTTTCAGACAACTTGTAAATTATATCTACACCTGAAATATTAAATTTATCAACAACATTTTTGCTCAAAATAACTCTATTATTTTTTTCTGGTAAATCTTCTGTAATTACCGTTAGATGAGCAGTGTGATTATAGATTGATTGAAATTCTGAGATAAAACTCTTACCAAATTTAACTAATTTTCTCGCACTAAGATTCAAGGCAGACTCAATAGGAAGTGGGCCCCCTATAACTTGAAAAGTATATCCTCTTAAAAAGCCTCTATCTTTTTTACTTGAGTAAAACTCTTGCGATAAAATGCAACAGCCTTGAGGACCTATATTTGAATTTAACTTTTCGCTAAAATGGCCTTCAACATAACCAAGAGGATGCAACATGAGATTTCTTCCTACAAGATCGGAAGAGTTAGCGAGACCTCTGTGATTGGATTCATTTGAACTTAATAGTAATTTTGGAGTCCCAATTCCACTTGAAGCTAAAATGAAAATATCAGCCATGGCAGAACATTGATTTCCTTTTTCATCTATATATATAATTTTCTTTATTTTATCTTGATTCTCATCTTTGATTAACTTTACTACTTTACTTTTTGTTTTTAAGATTAAACCGTGTTTTAGAGATTTTGGCAGATAAGTATGATTAGTTGAGCCTTTCCCGCCATTAATATCACCTGCCATATTTGATGGCCTTGAATGATCATCAGCTGGTCTGCCATCGTATTCTATTGAGTTAATTGCACTATATGCTGGCCACCAATGCCAATTTAATTTTTCAAAACCTTCAATAAGTTTTCTACCCATTTCCCCAAATGGCAATGGCGGCATATTGGCCCTAAAATTTGATTCCATGACATCCCCCTCAAGACCTGATACTCCTGTTAATTCATCATTAATATTAAAAAAGGGAAGTAGATCTTCATATCTTATAGGCCAATCAACAGCTATTCCATCATTTGAGTAAACCTTAAAATCGCTTGTCTTAAGTCTTGGATATTGTCCTGAAAAGAGTATAGTTGATCCACCAACACCATTATAATTTGCTATTTCAATAGGTGACTGAGAACAATCTATTGGGTAATCACAAAAGTTACTTCTTATATTTGGATCTGGAGATAGGATATTATATTTCTGAAGTTCACCCCCTTTTTTAAGGGGTACTAATTCTTCTTTAGTAAGAAAGTCACCTTGTTCGAAACATGCAACCTTAAAACCTTCTTTGCTTAAAAACCAAGAGGAAGCTAATCCTGAGGCTCCTGCTCCGATTATAATAACCTCATATTTCTCCATTATTTAGGAATAAATTGCTCCAGTATCTCAGGAATTGTAATAGTCATTTTTGCAGAAGAAACTTCTTCTTCTTCAACATAGCAAGTCCCCTGGCCAATACCAATCCCTCTTTTCCAGCTGATTAATTCAGTGTGAATATCAAGTCTATCTCCAGGAAGAACTTCTTTTTTAAATCTTACTTTATGCTCTAAAGCATGTGTTATTTTCCCCTGAAGACCCTCAATAGTGGTTATTGCAACAGTGAGCATTTGAGCCATAGCTTCTAATTGCAATGCACCTGGCATATTAGGGTGATTTTCAAAATGTTTTGGGAAATACCATTCATTATTAGTTAAGTTTTTATACCCATTGGCATATTTACCGGGACATACTTCAGTAACTTTATCAATCATTAAAAAAGGATATCTATTAGGTTGATATAACTGAAGTTCTTGTGCGTTTAAGCTGAATGATTCTTCCATGTAAACTTAATATTCAATGAATCTAGACATAAGGCTAACTGTATCATAGCCATCCCAAAAAATATCCATATTTAAAGCCATTCCTGGTTTCACAAACCTATCAGTTCCTATAGGGGCACTAATATTAATTAATTCTTTTAAATTATTATCATTTAGTCCAATTTGCACAATAGTTTGATTTTCTTTATTTATATAATTTTTAATTTCTGAGATCTTTTTAATGTTATTAATTGATAAA
>QCUF01000072.1 GCA_003210825.1 Prochlorococcus sp. AG-676-P15-1
GACTACATAAAGTCAGGAAGAGTTACATCAGTTGATATTTTTGATGGAGGAAGAAATGCTGTTATAGAAACGGTAGATTCAGATCTAGACAATAAAGTACAAAGATTAAGAGTTGATTTGCCAGGTCTTACTCCCGAGCTAATAAGCAATTTAAAAAATGAAGGAATAAGTTTTGATGTTCATCCTGTTAAAGCAGCGCCACCAGCTTTAGGAATTTTGGGTAATCTTCTTTTCCCAGCACTTTTAATAGGAGGATTAATTCTTTTGGCAAGAAGATCGAATGGTATGCCGGGTGGTCCAGGGCAAGCCATGCAATTTGGGAAATCAAAAGCTAAATTTGCTATGAATGCAGATACTGGAGTGGTATTTGACGATGTGGCAGGAGTTAATGAGGCAAAAGAAGATCTTGAAGAAGTAGTAACATTTTTAAAAAAACCAGAAAAATTTACATCTGTTGGTGCACGTATACCTAAAGGTGTTTTACTAGTAGGTCCTCCAGGAACAGGTAAAACACTTCTAGCAAAGGCAATCGCAGGAGAAGCAGGAGTTCCATTTTTCTCCCTTGCAGGTTCAGAATTTGTTGAAATGTTTGTAGGAGTGGGAGCTAGTAGAGTTAGAGATCTTTTTAAAAAAGCTAAAGAGAATAGTCCATGCATAATATTTATCGATGAAATAGACGCTGTAGGTAGACAGAGGGGAGCTGGAATAGGTGGTGGTAATGACGAAAGAGAGCAAACCCTTAACCAACTCTTAACTGAAATGGATGGTTTTGAAGGGAATAGTGGAATTATTATTATTGCGGCTACTAACCGTCCAGATGTTTTGGATTCAGCATTAATGAGACCAGGAAGATTCGACAGACAAGTAACTGTTGATGCTCCAGACATCAAAGGAAGATTATCAATACTTGAAGTTCACTCAAAAAATAAAACACTTCAGAAGGACTTAACATTAGAAAGTATTGCAAGGAGAACTCCAGGTTTTACTGGTGCAGATTTAGCAAATCTTCTCAATGAAGCTGCAATTTTAACTGCTAGAAGAAGAAAAGATTCAATAAGCATTTCTGAAATAGATGATTCGGTTGATAGAATCGTTGCTGGAATGGAAGGTGCTCCACTGACAGATGGGAGAAGCAAAAGATTAATTGCCTATCACGAAGTTGGGCATGCAATTATAGGTACTTTAGTTAAAGCACATGATCCAGTTCAAAAAGTAACTGTGATTCCAAGAGGTCAAGCAAAAGGTCTAACTTGGTTTACTCCTGATGATGATCAGTCTCTTATAAGCAGAGCAAATTTAAAAGCGAGAATTATGGGTGCTCTTGGAGGAAGAGCCGCTGAAGATGTTGTTTTTGGTGAAGGTGAAATAACTACTGGAGCTGGAGGAGATTTTCAACAAGTAGCTTCGATGGCAAGACAAATGGTTACCAGATTTGGAATGAGCGAATTAGGTCCAATCGCCCTCGAAGGTGGAAATCAAGAAGTTTTTGTAGGAAGAGATTTAATGACTAGAAGTGAAGTTTCTGACTCTATCTCTAAACAAATTGATGAAAGTGTAAGAGTTATGGTCAAAGATTGTTATAAGCAAACTTATTCAATAATTAGTAAAAATAGAGAAGCAATGGACAAAATAGTAGATCTTTTAATAGAAAAAGAAACTTTAGATGGTGAAGAGTTTGCTAAAATTCTTTCTGAATTTACACAAATACCTGATAAAGAAAGAAGTCCACAAATACTAAATTAAGTATTTCTTACTGGTTTTTTATCCAAAACCAAATCTATCAAACCATACTCTGCGGCTTCTTTAGGAGACATATAAAAGTCTCTATCAGTGTCTTCTTTAATAGTTTTTAAATCTTTTCCAGTCCTTTCAGATAATTCAACGTTTAAACGTTCTTTCAAATACAAAATTTCATCAGCTTGAATTCTAATATCACTGGCTTGGCCTCTCGCTCCACCAAGTGGTTGATGAATCATTATTCTTGAATGTCTGAGGCTACTTCTTTTCCCTTTAGTTCCTGCTGCAAGTAAAAAGGCTCCCATACTAGCTGCAAGTCCAACACAAACAGTATGAATATCAGGCTTAACATGTTGCATAGTATCAAAAATTCCTAAACCATCATATACCGACCCTCCGGGAGAATTTATATACATATAGATATCTTTTTCAGGATCTTCTGCTTCGAGAAAAAGCAATTGAGCAACAATTCTATTTGCAGTATCACTTGTTACTTGTTCTCCCAAGAATATAATCCTCTCTCTTAAAAGCCTCGAGTAAATATCAAATACTCTTTCACTTCCACCGGATTCTTCTAAAACTAAAGGGATCATAATAATA
>QCUF01000073.1 GCA_003210825.1 Prochlorococcus sp. AG-676-P15-1
TCTTTTAATACAACTAGGAGCTTGTGCATTATTTCCTATATTATTTTTCCTCGATAGAAATAAGGAAAATTAAGTTTTTATTTGTTTAGAGTCCTTTTTTTTGTTACAAATTTGAATGCCTCAATAATATCTCCTTCACTCCAAGTTGAGAATTTATCACATCCAACTCCACATTCGAAACCAGTATTAACTTCTTTCACATCATCTTTAGATCTTTTCAGAGAGTCTAAATTACCTTCAAATATTACTTTATCGGATCTAAGTACTCTTAAAGAACAATTTCTTTGAAGCTTACCACTTTGTATATAGCATCCAGCAATTGCTCCTTTCCCAACCGCAAATGTCGCTCTAACTTCAGCTTGACCTAAAGATTCCTCAACAAGATCAGGTTCAAGTAACCCTTCCATAGCAGATTGAATATCCTCTAAAAGTTTATAAATGACTTCATACTCTCTTATATCAACATCATTTGCGTCGGCCGCTCTTTTGGCCCCCGAGGCTAATGATGTGTTGAAGCCTATTATTACTGAGCCAGAGGCAGCAGCAAGATCTATGTCAGTCTCAGTTATTTCTCCAGGCGCAGAGAGTAGGACTCTAACTTGAACCTCATTCTTTGGTAATTGTTCTAAAGAACCTAATATAGCTTCAACACTTCCTTGGACATCTGCTTTAAGAATTAGATTTAATTCTTTAAGCTCACCATCATTTGCTTGAGTAGATAAAGATGATAAGCTTACCCTCCTGGATGCCATTTGCTGGGCTAATTTTGTTGCTCTTGCATCAGTCGCCCTGTCTCCAACAATCGCTCTAGCAGATTTCTCATCAGGATAAACTTCAAATTCATCACCTGCTGTTGGGACTTCGCTAAATCCAAGTGCCTCAACTGGACATGAAGGCCCAGCCTCCTTAATTCTATTACCATGTTCATCAACCATTGCTCTAACTTTCCCAAGTACTGAACCAGCGGCTAAAACATCTCCAGCTTTTAACGTGCCATTTTGTACTAATAAAGTTGCTACAGGACCTTTGGCTTTATCTAAATGGGCTTCAATAACTGTCCCTTTAGCTAATCTTTCTGGGTTTGCTTGGAGATCTTCAACTTCAGAAACCAGCAGGATCATCTCAAGTAATTTATCAATATTTTGTTTTTTGATTGCACTAACTGGGACCATAACTACGTCCCCACCCCAGTCTTCGGCAATTAAATCTTTTTCAGATAATTCCTGTTTAACTCTATCTGGAGAGGCGCCTTCTTTATCAATTTTATTTATAGCTACTACTATTGGTACTTTTGCTGCTCTTGCGTGACTTATAGCTTCAAGTGTTTGAGGTCTGCAACCATCATCAGCCGCTACAACAAGTACTGCTACGTCAGTAACTTTTGTACCTCTTGCACGCATTGCAGTAAATGCTTCATGACCTGGAGTGTCAAGAAAAGTTAGCTTTTTATTTTTTGATTCATGCTCAAATTCAACTTGATAAGCACCGATATGTTGAGTTATTCCACCTGCTTCTCCAGAGGCTACTCTGGATTCTCTTATGGAATCTAAAAGACTTGTTTTACCATGATCAACATGACCCATTACGGTAATGACTGGAGGTCTTTTGATAAGACTTTCAATATCATCGGTTTCAATCATATCTACTGTTTTCTTTGCAGCCTCTTCAACATCATCTTGTAAAACAGGGACTCCAAATTCCTCAGCTACTGTCTCAATAGTTGCCAAGTCAAGTGATTGAGTAACTGTAGCTGTAATCCCCTTAAAGAAAAGAGATTTGATTATTTCAGAACTTTCAAGACTAAGCTTATCTGCTAATTCTTGTACTGTTAAATTACCTTCAGGTATTATTATCATTTCTGGTCTTACTTGTTTTGCATCTTTCGCTGCTCTTAGTTCCATAGCTCTTCTCTTTTGTCTTTGCCTAGTAGTCTCTTTTTTCTTTTTCTTGAATTGTCTTGAAGCTTTTTGTGATTTGATCTCTTCAGACTTTTCTTTTTTTGGACGAGCTAAACTAGCTGATAGTATTGAAACCTTCTCTCCTGAGTAGCCGCTAGTCTCAGAGGTTAATGAATCATCATTTTCGCCGATAATATGGACTTTTTGTCTTTGTTTCTGTGGGTTTTTATTTCTTAATGCTTCTAACTTGGCACTATCGTCCCAATCTGTTTTACCAGGCTTTTTAGAGTTACTCGCGAATGATCTATGAGGTGGCTTCTTAGCCGTAGGAGATGTATTTACACGACTATTAGGAGCTTTTGCCTTCTGATTTGTTCCCTCTAGTTTTTGTTTGTTTACATTAGAGATATTGGGTT
>QCUF01000074.1 GCA_003210825.1 Prochlorococcus sp. AG-676-P15-1
GGTTGCATTTTATTCAATGTAAATTCTAAATCTGTCCTTTCGCAGGTTTCGTTCTTATTCCCAGTTAGTTCAAATGAAGCTGAACATGTTAATGGGATATCTGCAGAAGTTACTAATATTAAACAACCTTGGGAGGACGGCTTAAATTTTTTTTTAAAACTTGTGGATTGTTCAGATTTAATAGTTGCTCATAATGTTGAATTTGACAAAAAATGGTTTGGAAAGGGTAGATTGCCCAAACTCGAAAAAAAATGGATTTGTAGTTTAGAGGATATTAATTGGTCCTTTCAAAAAAACTTAAAAAATAGGCCATCAGTTACTGATCTTGCGCTTTCTTTCTCAATACCAGTTTGGAGCTTACATCGAGCCTTATCAGATTGCTTCTATATTTCGGAGGTTTTCAAAAAATGTGAAAATTTAGAAGAACTTCTTATTAAAGCTACTGAACCAAGATTTTTATATAAAGCATTGGTGAGTTATGACGACAGATCATTAGCTAAGAAGGCTGGATTCCTCTGGAATAATCCTAAGCAAGGTGCTTGGGCTAAAAAATTAACAGTTGAAGAAGCAAATAGTCTTGATTTTAAAGTGCAGATATTGGATTAATAGTTCAGCTTTTTAAATTTGAAAAATTTTTAGTGCATTTTACATGGCATCCATTGTTCACCCATTTTATGTGCGCCGATACATCCATATTCTGATGCGGCTTTTTCGGCATCCTCTTTTGTTTTAAAAAGCCCAGGCATCAGAGTCTCTTTTTTAATTTTTGAAGTCTTCTCATTAGGAATGTGAATCTCATGACTATGTGATTTAGGAGAATATTCCCATAGTCCCATAGTGGTAATTCCAGCAGAAATTATTCCCATGCCAACTACTGATAAATTTACTATTCCCATAGCAACAGCACCAAAAGAAAAAACCCCCATTGGCACTACTCCAATACTTATAACACCCATTGGGACTATTCCAATAGAAACGATACCTAAGGGAGCAATACCGAAGGCAAATTTTTTTGGTTTTGTTCCACAATGCTGACTCTCTTTATTATTAGTTATTCCCAATATTTTGTATGAATGTTAGATTAAATTATGACATAAAGAATTTCCGCAAAATTTAATTTCTATTTAAATTAAAAAATTTTGAATTATTAATTAGAACTTTGAATAACTTTAAAAATCTTAGAGGAACAGTAGATCTTTTACCTGATCAATTAATAAAGTGGCAAAATGTTGAAAAAATAATAATAGAGCAACTTTTTAGGGCTTCTGTAAAGGAAATCAGGACTCCAATACTGGAAATGACTGAATTATTTATGAGGGGGATTGGAGAAGGCACTGATGTCGTTAGCAAAGAAATGTATACATTTTTGGATAGGGGTGAAAGGTCATGCACCTTAAGACCTGAGGGTACTGCCTCAGTTGTAAGAGCTTTAATACAAAATGGAATCTCAAGTAAACCTTCTCAGAAACTTTGGTACATGGGACCAATGTTTAGATATGAGAGACCTCAAGCTGGAAGGCAAAGGCAGTTTCATCAGTTAGGTGTTGAATTTGTCGGTTACGAATCTGTAAGGAGTGATATCGAAATTATTGCTTTGGCTTGGGATATTTTGGAGAAATTAGGAATAAAAGAACTAAATCTTGAAATTAATACCTTAGGGGATCATATTGATAGGTCAAATTTTCAAAAGGCATTTTTAAAATGGTTAGAGGTTAATAAAAACTCTTTAGATTTAGATTCTCAAAGGAGAATAGAAAAGAATCCTTTGAGAATTTTAGATACTAAAAATGTTCAAACAAAACAAATTCTTGAAGGTGCTCCAAGATTATTTGATTTTTTGTCTCAAAAAAGTGTCGAGAGATATTTGATTATTAAAGAAAAATTAAAGCTACTTAAAATACCTTTTATAGAAAATTTCAATTTAGTAAGAGGTTTGGATTATTACACTCACACCGCATTTGAAATCACTAGTGGATTACTTGGTTCTCAAGCTACAGTATGTGGAGGAGGAAGATATGATAATTTGATTAGTCAAATGGGAGGGAAAGAAACTCCAGCTATTGGATTTGCAATTGGATTAGAAAGACTCATTTTATTATCAGGTAAAGATCTTGAAGAAAGTAGAGAAACAGATATTTATATTGTGAATAAAGGGCTTAATGCTGAAATATTGGCAATGGAATTATCCAGAAAGTTAAGAAATTATGATTTGATATCAGAATTAGATCTTAGTGGAGCATCATTTTCAAAGCAATTTAAAAAAGCTAATAAATTAAA
>QCUF01000075.1 GCA_003210825.1 Prochlorococcus sp. AG-676-P15-1
ATGAAGCTTCATACATCTTTGAATAGGGATGAGTTGCAGTATCTAATGAAGTTTCTCCAACAAATGAAACAAATTTAGCTTTTCTGCCAGCGAACAATCTAAATGGATATTTTGAACTATCTCTAACAGTTGCAATGAAATGATAAGCCATTATTAAAAATGTTTTATGTAATTATCTATTATTTTTTATGCAAAGAGATTAATTGTTTCTTAATGTTGTTCCTCCCTGTAATAGTCCGCCATGCCCACACTTTCGCACAAGCAATAAATTCGGTATAAGTGGTCTAAGGACTTGTCCTTTTAGTAAGGACTTGAACCTAGCGGTTTCAAGGTTAACTCCGTGCTCCTACACACGAGTACAAAAACCTTTTTAATCAATGAAGATCTCTTCTAAGACACTTAGCTTGCTACTTAATGTAGTTTTTGTGCTTTGTGTCTTTGTTATTTAAAAACTATTCATCAAAGAGATTAATAGTTTCAGGGTTTTCTTACTTCGAACCGAACTCAATATCGGTTAGTTTTTTAGTCTGTAAAAGTGTGAATAAAGTGTGAATAGAAAATTACGATTCCTTGAGATCCCAGTAATAGCTAGACGGGTGTGCTTTTCATTAGCCAGTAGTTTGGTTCAGTCATATTAGTTGTTTAGAAGAAAGTTACAATGTGTGAACGGTGTGTGAACAGAGTGGGTACTGAGTCTTCTCTGCAAACGTTCAAATTATCGATTTATTTAATCTAATTTACCGTATAAAAAAATAAATTAAAAAATATAGAAACAGATCTCTAGAGATAGAATTTTTTATTATTTAACAACAAGAGCAACCGCTATCAGATTCAGATTCGGGATGAATAGAAGTTAGTGCATCTGCAATATCTCTCAGCATATCTGCAACATATGCAGGAGGGCACCCAAATTTATTAACATAAGCAACACTTTGTTTTGCCATATCTGTATAGGCAGGCAAGATCATGTTGTCTAGCTGGTCTTTGGTTGGTTGCCACTTTAATTCGCAATTATCTGACATCTGTGAAAATAATATTTAATTTTCAGTTTAATGACTAAAAAACAATTAACAATAAGTCTGTATAATTTTTACTTTCTAAAGTTTTTGAATTCTAATTAAGGGTTATATATTTATTTTTTAATATGATTATCATTTTCATTATTTGCTATTAGTGAAAGCGTTATAGTCAGTGTATGATTGCTTTTTAGTCTTGTATTCTTTATAATTAAATTCGAATATCTAATTTATTATGATTACTGCCTTATTAAATAATATTCTTATCAATAAGATATCTACTTCTAATAATGAGGAAGTATGTCCTGGATGCGGATGCACTTGTCCTTGTGAGTGTAAAGATTGCGCAGAGTGCTCAACTTGTGGCGATCATTAAAATTTATAAATCGATTAAGAAACTAAGTTATATCAACGTTTTTTACGGAATAAATAGGTCATCTATTCGAACTTTTTTTAAATCTGATTCGAACCTCCTCTCAGAACTCCTGTAAATACAGTAGGGTTCATCTTGCATTAGCCAAAACTTTTCTTCAGTCATATCAATCGATTTGGGATATTTCAAAGATCGAAATAGGGACTATTCGAACCTTTTTGGGTATGAATTTATTATCCATCAAAGTTCCTATTTAGGAAAGTGAGGGTGATATGGATTTTTTTGAATCCTTATGACTATCTTGATATGATTATTTAATGCCAAATTAGCCAAAACAAACCACAACCATAAAGAACACCTATAAAAACAATTGCTGGGAGCAGAAAGATTTTCATCGGATTAAAAATTTATCTAAACCATTTTGTTGGACATATCTAAAAAACCAAATAGCAACTGAGAGATTTAATAGAACTGTCATTGATATAGAAATTATTAAAAATTTCTTACCAACCCCTGATTGGGTGGAATTATTTCCTGCTATTGAAATTGACTCAAGTTTCATAAAAAGAAAAGTTAAGTGCTAATAAGTTTATACCATCTTTTAAATATTTATTTTTAGATAAGACTCTGTAATATCAATAGATTTAAAGTTCTTCAAACAATATCGTGTAGTTTAAGATACTTAGAAAATTATTATATAGATATATATTTGTAATATTTAATTTAAAAACCATCTATTTATATACAGTCTAATCATTTAATCTTTATATTTAAGGTGATAATTTGTCTCTATAATCTATAAATTTTGAACTTGAATATATGAATAAAAATATCTATTTTTATTAGAGTAC
>QCUF01000076.1 GCA_003210825.1 Prochlorococcus sp. AG-676-P15-1
GCTAATAAAGCTTTTGCTCACTACAGATACTGATTTCGACCCAAAATGGTCCTTATTTAGTTTATTATTAAACAAAAGTTTATTTGATTAAATAAACTGTTGCTATTTAGCAATTCATTCTATTTGGAGTTTTAACATTGGCACGCGACTTTCCCCTTGAACGAGTAAGGAATATAGGTATAGCCGCCCATATTGACGCTGGTAAAACAACTACTACTGAGAGAATACTTTTTTATTCAGGGGTTGTTCATAAAATCGGAGAAGTACATGATGGTGCTGCCGTAACGGATTGGATGGCTCAAGAAAGAGAAAGAGGAATTACTATCACAGCTGCTGCTATTTCTACAAGTTGGCAAGATCATAGAATAAATATTATTGATACTCCAGGCCACGTTGACTTCACAATTGAAGTTGAAAGATCAATGAGAGTTTTAGATGGTGTTATAGCTGTGTTTTGTGCGGTGGGAGGAGTTCAGCCACAATCAGAGACTGTTTGGAGACAAGCTGATAGATACTCTGTTCCAAGGATGGTTTTCGTCAATAAGATGGATAGAACAGGCGCAGACTTCCTAAAGGTTAATCAACAAATTAAAGATCGTCTTAAAGCAAATGCTTTTCCGATTCAACTTCCAATAGGAGCTGAAGGTGATCTTTCAGGAATTATAGATTTAGTAAGTAACAAGGCCTATTTATACAAAAATGATTTAGGAACTGATATTGAAGAAGCTCCAATACCAGATGACATGAAAGATGAGGCATTGGAATGGAGAAGCAAATTAATGGAAAGTGTCGCAGAAAATGATGAAGAATTAATTGAAATATTTTTGGATAAGGGAGAATTAACTGAAGATCAACTAAAAAAAGGTATTAGAGATGGAGTTCTCAAACATGGTTTAGTTCCTGTTTTATGCGGATCAGCCTTTAAAAATAAAGGAGTTCAATTAGTTCTTGATGCAGTAGTTGATTATTTACCAGCTCCAATTGATGTAAAACCAATTCAAGGTGTTTTACCAAATGGCAAAGAAGATGTTAGACCTTCGGATGATAATGCTCCTTTCAGTGCACTTGCTTTCAAAGTCATGTCTGATCCTTATGGAAAACTAACTTTTGTAAGAATGTATTCTGGAGTGCTTTCTAAAGGCAGTTATGTTATGAATTCAACTAAGGATGCTAAAGAGAGAATTTCAAGGTTAGTTATCTTAAAAGCCGATGAAAGGGAAGAAGTTGATGAATTAAGAGCAGGAGATTTAGGTGCTGTGTTGGGATTGAAGAATACAACAACAGGTGACACCTTATGTAATACCGATGACCCAATAGTTCTTGAAACTTTATTTATCCCTGAACCTGTTATTTCAGTTGCTGTAGAACCAAAAACTAAAGGAGATATGGAGAAACTTTCTAAGGCCTTACAAGCCTTGTCTGAAGAAGATCCAACCTTTAGGGTAAGTACAGATCAAGAGACGAATCAGACTGTTATAGCCGGCATGGGGGAACTACATCTTGAAATTCTTGTAGACAGAATGTTGAGAGAGTTTAAAGTTGAGGCAAATATAGGCGCCCCTCAGGTTTCTTATAGAGAAACAATCAGATCAAGTTCCAAGGGTGAAGGTAAATATGCAAGACAAACAGGAGGTAAAGGACAATATGGACACGTGGTTATTGAAATGGAACCTGCCGAAGTCGGTAAAGGGTTTGAATTTGTTAACAAAATTGTGGGTGGAACTGTGCCAAAAGAATATATTGGACCAGCCTCAAATGGAATGAAAGAAACCTGTGAATCAGGGGTTCTTGCCGGTTATCCGCTGATTGATGTAAAAGTAACACTAGTCGATGGTTCGTTCCACGATGTAGACTCATCTGAAATGGCCTTCAAAATTGCAGGTTCAATGGCTTTTAAAGATGGGGTTAAAAAATGCAATCCTGTCCTTTTAGAGCCTATGATGAAAGTCGAGGTCGAAAGTCCTGATGATTTTCTTGGATCTGTAATTGGTGATCTCTCTTCTAGGAGAGGTCAAGTCGAAGGACAATCTGTCGATGATGGATTGTCTAAAGTACAGGCCAAAGTGCCTTTAGCCGAAATGTTCGGTTATGCCACTCAACTCCGATCAATGACTCAAGGTCGGGGCATATTCTCAATGGAGTTCGCAAATTATGAGGAAGTTCCTCGTAACGTTGCTGA
>QCUF01000077.1 GCA_003210825.1 Prochlorococcus sp. AG-676-P15-1
TCATTTATTCTTTCTGTGGATAAAATATTACTTGCTTCACTTATTGTAAATTTATTTTCATAAAGAGCTTTTCCTACTATTACTCCATATAGTCCAAAATCTTCAAATTTAGTTAATGATAACAAGTCAGAAATTGAACCTACACCTCCTGAAGCAATAACCGGAATATCAGTAATTTCAATAATCTCTTTTATAAAAACTTCATTTGTCCCTTCTAAGGTTCCATCGGTATTAATGTCTGTAACAATAAAACTGGCAATTTTAAAAGAGGAAAATTCCTTTACTAAATCTGTGGCTAAAACATCTGATTGTTCTAGCCATCCTCTTGTGCTTACTTTTCCCTCCTTTGCATCAATTCCAACAATAATTCTTTTTGGAAATTTCCTTGATAGATTTTTAACTAGTTCTTTATTTTCAATAGCTGAGGTTCCCATTATAACCTTATCCACTCCGTAGGAAAATAATTGTTCAATCCTTTCTCGTGATCTTATACCTCCTCCAACTTGAATAGGAATATTGACTGATTTGACAATCTTTTTAATTGTTTGATCATTTGTTGGGATACCGGTTTTAGCAGCATCTAAATCAACGATATGAATACATTTCGCCCCCTCTTTTTCCCAGTATTTTGCTTGCTCACAAGGCTCTCTAGAGAAGTCTTTTCTCTTGTTAAAGTCGCCTTTTAAAAGTCTTACACATTTACCATTCATCAAATCTATTGCGGGAATTAGTTTCATGGATTAATCCTTTTCATTAATTACTTCTTAGTAGTAATATTCATAAATGTAGTTCTAACTTAGATTACTACTTTAGTTTAATATTTTTGGAATATGAAAATTCTTGTAATGGGTGGAACAAGATTTGTTGGCAAGTCTTTAGTAGGTAAGTTGCTAAATCAAAATCATGATATTGATATCTTTACAAGGGGCAATAAAACTAATCCTGAAAATACAAATTTAATAAAAGGTGATAGAAATGATATCGAATGTATTCTTAAACTACAAAATAATAAATATGATGTAATTTACGATATCTCTGGTCGTGAAGTAGAACAAACAAAACTTCTTATCGATAATGTAGCTGATTCTTTTCAACGATATATTTACGTTAGTTCAGCAGGTGTTTATTCGGAGAATTATGAATTACCTTTATCAGAGGACTCTTTACTTGATCCTCAAAGTAGACATAAAGGAAAGTTCGAAACTGAAAATTGGCTAATTGAACAAAAGATCCCTTTTACAAGTTTTAGACCTACATATATTTATGGACCGGGAAATTATAATAAAATTGAAAATTGGTTCTTTGAAAGGTTATTTCAACTGAAAAAAATCCCAATTCCTGGCGATGGTTCACTGATAACTCAGTTGGGTCATGTCTCAGATTTAAGTGATGTAATGATTAAGTGTTTAGATTTTGAGAAATCTAAAAATAGTATCTATAACTGTTCCGGCGAAAAAGGAATAACAATAAAAGGTTTGATTTATATGTGTGCAGAAGTTTGTGGTTTAAAGAAAAACGATATATCTTTAAATAAATTTGATTTTGAAAAATTAGATCCTAAATCAAGAAAAGGATTCCCAATTAGATTAAATCACTATCAAACTGATATTTCCAAAATCAAAAATGATTTAAATTGGAAACCAAAATTTGATTTACTTAGTGGCTTGAAAGATAGTTTTATCAACGATTATCAATTTAAAAAAGACAATAAATTTGATATAACTTCAGATAGTGTTCTTTTTAACTCTTAAATAATCTATTAAAGTAAGAAGTGTCAAAATAAATCCAACCCAATAAAATGTTATTCCTAAATTAAATAATAAATCTTTAGAAAATGGTTGGAAAAATATAACTAATGCAATAAAAAAGGAGAAGGTTTTATACTTCCCAAGTTGAGAAGCAGGTAATCCATCTTTCATAGTAGTTCTTAATGCAGATATTATTAATTCTCTAAATAATATTAATGCTAATGACCAAAAAGGAATTATTTCCATTTTACTCAGCCAAAATAATGGAATTAGCAAAAATATTTTGTCTGCTAGTGGGTCAATAATAGCTCCAAACGTTGTTTTAAGATTTAATTTCCTGGCAAAATACCCATCAAAATAATCAGTTATTCCTCCGAGA
>QCUF01000078.1 GCA_003210825.1 Prochlorococcus sp. AG-676-P15-1
TAAATCATAATCCCCTAGATTAAATGCTAATCCAAAATACCATTTTTTATAGCCAAGAATGGCGATGGGCTAAATTTATAAAGTTCTTAATTTCTCAGTTAGACAAATATCATTGCGTCGAACATAAAATAGCTTCTGATTTTGCTTACAAAGAGTCAAGCTATGGTTCAAAAAAATCAAAAAAGAATATTAATCTTTTCACATGGGGAGCAACTCATCAAAAAAGGATTAACTTCGCAAGAGCTGTATGTATAAATAGTCCAAATTATTCTGTTTTGAATTTTTTAATTATTCCAAAAACTTCCTATAACATTCCATTTCTAGGCGTAGATTTTGTTTCTTTACCTACTAGTCATTTATTAGTTTTAGATTTTCAGCCATCTTTAAAAGTCGAAAATCAGTTTAATTCTGAATTACTAGAACAAATAATAAAACTTAAAAAATCATGTCATTCATCTCTACCTATAGCTGAAAAAATGTCTGAAGATGTAGCAAAATTTTTTTCCCCAGGATTGATTTGGTCTAGATTACCAAAGCAACAAGATAGTAATAATTTGATAGAAAATCAACTTTATGATTCATTCAAAGAATATTTGAATTTGTATCTAAAAACTCTTTTTGAAAGCGAGGAAGTTGGCCAAGGCTTACAACAAGAGTTAATTAATGGTCAAAATGATTATTTGAACTATAGAAGGGATCATGACCCAGCAAGGCCAATGTTATCAAGTTTATTTGGTAAAGATTTTACAGAATCCTTAATTAACAAAGTATTATTTTCCACTAATAAAGTTTTATAATTTTGGATATTTTAGATTAAATGAAAAAACAATCAGTTCTTTTTGTATGTTTAGGTAATATTTGTAGGTCTCCTGCTGCCGAAGCTATATTCCTAGATTTAATTAATAAAAAAGGATTAAATGATAGTTTTATTGTTGATTCTGCTGGGACTGGTAGTTGGCATATAGGGAAGAAGGCTGATACTAGAATGAGAATAGCATCACGAAAAAGGGGCGTAGAAATCTTTAGTAGAGCTAGACAAATAAATTCTAATGATTTTGAAAAATTTAACTATATAGTTGCTATGGATGATTCAAATTATGAAAATATTATTGATATGAAATCTCAAAAATCATTATCTGATTTTGCATCAATAAAAAAGATGCAAAATTTCAGATCAATTTTTCAAGAAATAGAAGTTCCGGATCCTTACTTTGGAGGAGATGAGGGATTTGATAATGTCCTTGATATTTTAGAAGATTCTGTCAGTGGTTTTCTAGATACTATTTATTAATTTATTCGAGTTGAATCTCTTTAGGAATGTTTAAATTGTAGATGTTAACAATTTTTTCTACTACTTCATTAATTGAATATCCGTCAGTAAGAAGTTCAATTGCATCGTTTGCTTTTTTGAGAGGAGAAATTTTTCTTGTTGAATCTTCAAAATCTCTTTTTCTTATAAGTTCTCTTAATTGATTGAAGTCTATTTCTTCAGTCCCTCTTAAATCTAACTCTGACTTTCTTCTTTTAGCTCTTTCGTCAATACTAGCTGTTAGGAATATTTTAAGTTCTGCATTTGGAAAAACTGTTGTTCCTATGTCTCTCCCTTCAGCCACCAAGCCTCCAGATTGCCCAATTTTTCTTTGCTCATAAACCAAAAATTCTCTCACTTTTTTTATTGATGAAATTTTAGAAACAATAGAACTTATTTCTTGTGAACGAATTTCTTCAGTTACACAAAAATTATTTATAAATACATCTTGCTGAGAAATAGAATTTGACTTAAAAATAATAGAAATATTATTAAGAATTTTTTTTAATTCTGACTCCTTAGCATAATCAATTTTTTCTTTTTTAAAGAGCCAACTTATTGCTCTATACATGGCTCCAGTATCTAGATATAAAAGATTTAACTCTTTGGCAATTAACTTAGTTATGGTACTTTTCCCTGAACCAGCTGGCCCATCAATTGCAATAATTGGCTTTCTTTTCATAAGAAAAACGTGATCAATTAGTCTTGTTTTTCCACATTTTATCGCACCAGCTAAAATTGAAATATTATCGTTTGCTTGAACTTTTTTCAAGCTGTAGGGATGTAAATGTTCTAAATACTCAATTGAAATATTT
>QCUF01000079.1 GCA_003210825.1 Prochlorococcus sp. AG-676-P15-1
GGACTAAGGCCTAATACAAAAAAAGATCTTATTAATTGGCTGGCATCTTTTGCTTTTGCGGCAACCCCTGGCAAAATAGGAGAGTTAGTAAGAATAAATTTTTATAAAGAAGACTTTAACATTTCAAGGAATAAGATATTTCATTTTTTTAGAAACTTTCGTGATATTTTTTAATCTATTAATATCTAAAAACAATGATTCAGTTGCAGCTATTATTCATAGAAATTATCATAAATATCTTTCATTACTTTTATTACCATTAATCATTTCTCCATGGCTATGGAATGACTTTAAGGCTTTGAAAAGGATATCTAAAGGACGATCTGAATCATTCATAAATTTAAGTAATAGAGATTTTAAATGTTTAAGAAATAAAAATTTAATCGCCATTGATTTTGGAATGATTAGTTATTTTTCTAAATCGTTAATTTTAGATCCATCTGGACTAGTTAATGGTAGAGATATGGCAAAGTTAAGTATAGATGAGAGAATGGAAGAATTTTTAAAAAATAAAAAAATAGATTATGCTTTTTTGAGTGATGAACAAATAGAAGAATTAGGCAAATACTTAGATTTAAGAAATTGGATAACAATGGGAAGCTATAAATTTCCAAATTTTGGTAAAAACTCTGATGACATTCATTATTTACTTAAATCACCTGAAATAAAAAACTGTAACTCAGCAATCTAGAGGATTTTAGAAAATTTTAATTTATGAAAAAAATATTCTTCTATGAAAGTCAATTACAGAAATATTTTTATAAGAGTTAAAATGATGGGTCCCAACTATATTTTTTTTAAAGTAAGGTTTAATTTCTTCTATAGTTTCTTCCACAAATGAATATTTATCAAGTTTTTTAATTAAATTAATTTTCAATGAGTAACCGTAAGTTTCTGGAGTTTGCACTTGATTAATCCTGTAAATTTTTTCTTTATCAAATATAATGCCTCCATTACGGGCTTCTCTAGAGTCGAATTTTACAGGATTTTTTTGTTTGATTGGTGTCCAATTATTAGAAAATAATTCATCAGAATAAAAAATATGAAGCTCTGATGAATAGTTTTCAATATTAGCGGAACAAATATTTGTTAACAAAAACCAAATATCTTCTTTCTTTATGATTATTGTGTCAACTGCAGAAACGGAGTCCATTAATGTGTATTTAAATTTCCATTTCATAGGAAATTCAATGCATTCATACAATCTAATTTGATTCGAATTGCAACATTCTGGAACCATATATAACTTATGATTTTCTTTAAATACAAAAGGAAATGAAAGATGAAAATCTTCTTCTAAAACAATTCCTAAAAACTCTTCATTACTATTACTTATATCTATAGCAGAAATGCGTCCTTTATTATCTTTAAAAAAATAGTCTTCAACAAAAATAATCTTTTTATTTTGCTCTTCCAGGATAAAAGGGTCTGCGAAAAAACGACCAGGAGGATTTTTAATCTCCTTAAAATTTTTTAAAGCTTTGAATCCTAAATTTTCTTTGGAATAGGCAATACTCCAACATGATAAGGGGAATCCAAATACTCTACCTTTTAAATTATTGAGTATATAAGGAATTAAAATTTTTATTATATATTTGAAGACAATCTTAGGGTTTTTTTTATGAGAATAATATTCTCCCTCACATATATATAAAGAATGGATCGCTGACAGTTTCCGGTTTGAGTAAATTTCTTCTAAAACCTTAACCATGAAAATAGAGCTTTTTTTTGATATTTGCGCCATATTCATAAGCCACAACTTATGTGCCGTTATATTTCCTCTATAAATCAGATCAGAAGAATTGATTTCTTCATTCATTCGATGAATCACAAAACCAATAGATTGTTCTTTATTTAATGCCTCTAAAAGACAATAAGGTTGGTCCCTGTGATTTCTATTATTACCAAAGTGAAAAGATAATATTCCAAATTTAGAGACATTCAAAATACTTTCATTTAGAATTCCAGTACCCAATTTTATAAAAACATCAAAATTATCTTCCTTAAGCTTTTTTATATCTTGATTTGATGAACTTGAAAAAACCTTAGATTTAGACCATAGTTTATTAACTTTAATTTTTTTATAATTCAAGTTAGACAAATCAT
>QCUF01000080.1 GCA_003210825.1 Prochlorococcus sp. AG-676-P15-1
TCTTTTGAATTGTCGATTGTTTACATAATTTAGAAGAATCAGCATTAAGTATTGGTGAGAAATAATTAATTTTTATATTAGATTTTTTTGCAGCTTCATTCAAAAGCTTAGTAATAAAAACTATTTGTTCATTTCGAAGAAAAGAACTATTAACTTCTTTCATCATTGATTCGATTTCAACAAATCTTTGCTTTTCATTTTTTAAGTTAGAAAGCATTAATGAAAGATTTTGAGATTCAGTTCTATACTGATTTAATTTGCGTCGCGTAGAAATTATTGATTCAAAATTTGGAATTAAAACAAAGATAAAAAATAAAGAGGCTGAAAATATGCCTAAAGTAGGTTTAGTATACTTAGACCTTTTGAGATCAAAAAATAATCTTTTATAGTTTATATTTTTTAAATCCTCTATCTTTAAGTCTTTAGAACCTTCAAAAATTTCATTAAAATCAATACTCTTGATTTTTTGAGAGAGAGAATATAAAAAGTTTTTATTGTTTTTTTGTACCAAGTCTTTAAGATCCTAATTTTTGCTTTAGAGTGTTAAATCTCTCTAACTTTCTAAGTAAACCATTTGCCTTAGATTCTAAATATAAGTCCTCACGTTTCTTCATATCTAATTTTTTAATCTTGCCATAAATATCTATTTCAAAATCTGGAACGATAGCTGCACTACTTGATTGACCTGTTTCTTTTCTATTTAACTGATTAACACTTACAGACTCCTTAATTATAACTGGAGACTCAATTATTAGGGTAATAAATTCACTAAAAGAATCTAAATTGTATGCAGTAGCATTAATATCAAAACCATTATCATTAAAGGAGTAGCTATTTATTTGAACGCCTTTGGGAACTGAATTTTGTAAATAAAATGCAAATAAATAAGAAGTAGTTGCTTGAGAAAAATATTTATCAATATTTTGAATATTTTGGTTGAATCTATTTTTTGAAGCACTTAAAGTTGAAAATTTTTGGGTAGCGATTTGATATTGCATATGATCGCTCTCTAACTTTTTAATGCTTCTGGTAGGAAAAATATTTAAAATTTGTAATCCAATAGTTAAAAAAATTATTAATAAAGAAGGATAAAATAAGTCTTTATTTAATTGGAGTTGACTAATTATGTAAAAAACTTTTTTCTTTAAAGTTGCATTTGAAATTAATAAATTGGGAGGGGCAGGTCTTTCCCAAGGAGTTAATTTAGAATTTTTAAACGCAAAATTATAGTTTAAACGCATGATGCCAAAATTGAAGTCAAAGAATAGATACTTGAATCTATTGAATCAGAAACTAATTCATGTATTTCCATCTTTTTAGGAAAATAAGAATAATCAGATAATTTCAAATCGACAATACTCTTAAATCCTTTAGGTAAAGAAAACTCTTGACTAGTTAATTTATCAAATCCTGGACCCATAACAAAAATATTTGAAGGTAAGTCTTCATTATTAGCATTCATAATCAATTGAATTGAATTAAAAACTCTATCAAAATAATTTTTGCTAGATTTTTTTAAATTATCTGAAATATAAAGACTTGAGCCAAAGGGAAGTCTATGAGAATTTAACTTAGACAATTCACTGCCAATTAGTACACTGGTTGAATTAGATTCAATATCGATTAATACAGTATTTTCTTCTTCGATTTTTTTTGTTATTGAATCAAAGATTACTGGAGTAGAAGGAACAAGCCCAATTATCGGAAGATCTATTATTTCTAATGTATCAGTCCAACCTTTAATGAAGTCTTTTTTTGAATATGTTGTTCTAACATAACTATTTGAAATTTTATTATCTGCCATTCTGAGGAATTCGACAAGAGTATTAGCAGGGAGATATGGACTTTTAGATTGAACCTTACTATCTGATTGGGAAATTTGCTTTAAGTCAGATGATTTAAAAGAATGAATATTAAAAAAGGCACTTGATAGAACAACTAATAAAGGAGATGTATCCAAGTTTAGAAGATTAATTGAATCAAGCGCAATATTAGCTAATTCATTACTATCCTCAACAAGAGAGTCACCTATAACATTTCCTGGTATTGGCATTTCTGTAACACCATTTATTGAAACTTTATTATTGAGATTAATCGTTAAACTT
>QCUF01000081.1 GCA_003210825.1 Prochlorococcus sp. AG-676-P15-1
AGTAGAGGTTTTAAGCTTGAATCATCATTATTAAAAGAATTTGCAAATTCTATACTCTCAATATCAGAGTAATTTGAAATTTCATTCAAATTCACTTCAGTAGCTGTTACAGACATTGGGGCAAGTAAGCCTAATGTTGCAGGAGCTACAAGCAAGCTTTTAAAAAGCTTCATAAAAATTCCTCACACAGAAATATTGTAATAACACTTTAAAGCATAAAATATTTTTTAACAACCTTCTGTAGACAAAATTTAAGTTGTCATCATAAAAAAGGACCTGCAATTATGCAGGCCCTTTATGTGTGTTAGAGATTTCTAAATTAGATTTAGAAGCTGAATGATGTCTTAACCATTAAACCAAGTTCGTCTTCGGCTTCCGTTTGAGCGTTTTCCTTAACGAATACTAATGGAGTAATTGTCATGCCATCATTGATTGGATAAGAGTAATATCCCTCATACATGTACTGCTCATCTTCATCTTCAACAGTTGGTGTCTTAGTACCGAAAGCAACTCCAGCAGAACCTGGACCTACTTCATCCCAGGTTAATCCTAAGAAGAAACTTGATAGTGAATCAGAAGAAGTTTCGACACTACCATCTTCACCAATTTCATAACCAACACTTATTGAAGGGAAACCTTCAGGCATGTAGTAAGCGTTTAAAGCAGAGAATTTGTCTTCATCTGAAATACTTGTTTGAAGTACACCATATGTTAGAGAAACACCGTAGTTATCTCCTGTGTAAGCAGCATTGATTCCGTAAGCATCCATGCTATCTTCTGTCATAATGCCGCCTTCAGGACCTGCATAACCAACAGCAGCAGTGAATCCAGTTCCGAAATCGTAACTAGCTCCTAACATTGCACCACCGTTAGTGATACCAGCATTTACATTACCGCAGTCATCAAGTGTGTTAGATGGTCCACCGTAAACACAAGCTGTTGAGAAAAGAGCACTTCCATCTGTGTTGTCACCAACAATAAAAGTTGTACTATCACCCATTGGGAAAGTGTAAGAAACACCATCAACCATTAATGTGTCACCACTTGAATTACCGTCAAATTCAGCAATTCCAGTAGTACCGGAGTTACCTGCATCTAAAGAGATGTCAAGTGAATCTTCTCCTGTAAAACTTGTATTAAGATCAATCTGGAAACTATAGCCAGCCATTACTGCGCTGTCATCCTGTATTCCAGCTGTGGTTCCGTCTTGGTCACCACCTTCTACTCCACCAAGGTACATATCAGCACTGAATGAAGCAGTTGTTGTTTCTGAGAAAGAACCAGCTTCAATATTATTGAATCTAGCTTCTAGACCATCAACACGGCTATTTGTTACTGCAATTTCTTTTGCAGGATTAAATTCATTGATATTCTGAATTTCTTCTGATGAAGAATAACCAGATACATCATTAATGTTAAGCTCATTAGCTGTTACAGACATAGGGGCTAGTAAGCCTAATGTTGCAGGAGCTACAAGCAAGCTTTTGAAAAGCTTCATAAATTTCCTCACACGAAATTTAAAGGACACCCCATATTAATATAAATACAGGGTTAAAATCAAGTAGCAACGGCTACATTTTTTTATGAAGTATGCCAGTTTTAGTACTTACACAGAAATCTATAAACTTATTTTATCGAGTTTTTTGATATAACTTTACTTGCTCGTCCAGATTTCTTATCGGAATTATTTCATTTAAATTCAATCAAACTTCTTGGAAACTTTATAGGAAACTATTGGTGTTTTATATTTTTTCTTCTTATTAGTTCCAACAGAATCTACATACCAGCCAGACGCTAATCTTGTGTCAATTTCTTCGTAGCTTTTTTTATGATTTAATTTATTTAATGATTTTTTTTTGTAATCCATATGTGTAATCCATACTATTTGAAATATAGCATCTAAAAACCTAAATTCTTAAAACCTAGGATTTGGATCTTATTATGTTAAAAAAATTTGATAGATTCTTAACTGGGATTGAGAAGAGTTTTTGAATTCTTTAGAAAAAAGAAAATAAAAACGTGATGTTCCTCAAAATAAATTTTTTTTAGTT
>QCUF01000082.1 GCA_003210825.1 Prochlorococcus sp. AG-676-P15-1
AGGGAAGGTTCTCAAGAAAGATAACTCAAAAGAGAATAATTTTTTGCCTGAAATAATAATTTAAATCGTTTGAATAAAATTTTTTGAGAAATTACAAATTAAATTTATCTACACAAATGAAAAAGTTAGGTGTAATATAGTAAAACTACCGCCGAGTTATATCGGAGATTTAAGTAAGTAGATTTAACTTTAATTCAATGCCCTTTGAAAATAATCAAAGAATTACACGTAGACGTAGTTCAGCTGGACCTACACCTCCTAAAAGACCAATAGGTAATAATGCAGATTTTAATGGGCGCCAAAATCAAGGTCCCCGTCCTACTTTTTTAACTTTAAGAGATCATGGAAAGGTTTTTGTTGCTGAATTACCCAATCTATCTGACGGACAATTAGCTCATATAAGTAAAGAGGCTAATGAGGTTCTAAATAGTCTTGAGAAAAGGTTAAGTGATCTTGATAATGAATCAAATTCTACAAACTCTGAAAATGATACTTTGATAAAAGCATCTACCAAAAGAGATGTAACACTGAGATTTATCAAATCAATAGAAGAAGAACAAGAGCATAGAAAGAATAATCCGGCTTTAAGAGATGCGGCTTCTGAATCATTACCAAGAACTTTTCTTGAGGTTGCAAGACATAGATTACCTGGGGCGACTTTTGATTCCCTTCTTAGAGAAGCCCTTGAGGCTTGTGCGGTAGATGAGAATCCTAAGGAAAGCGAAGTTGTTAATGAACCCAAAGAATCTGTAAAGATTATGGATATTCCCTCTTCTAACGCTAACCCTTCTTTTGTTGTTAATATCGATTCGAGCAAAAATTAATGTAATGGAAGTTTATGAGCTTAACCTTAATTTGATGAGTGTTAAAACCAAAAAAGAATCTCTAGCTTCTCTAGATAAAGAAAAGATTTTGTGTAATCACTGTAAAAGGACTGCTTCGAATGGTAAACGTTGTTTGGGTATATGTGTTGCAGATAATGATTATTAAAAAATAACTTTAAAAAATAATTACAAGTTTCCTTAGGTTAAAAAGAGATAGTTTTGAGTTGCAATAGATTAAACAATTCTGATTAGTTGGATTTTCTTTACATTTTTTATCCACGAAGATTGGTAACTCAGTAGTGTAATGCTCATACCTTATTAGAGTTTCATTAAGATTACTCCCCATACTTAGATGCCTCTAATTATTTTGGAAGAACATTTAATTGATTGATTAGTTTCATAAAAACTTCTTGACCCATAATATATATTCCTTCAAGAGATTTAACATTCATAAAGTATTTTTACTCTACTAGAGTTTGTTTGTTCTCTATTTGTACTATATTTTTCTAGTCGCCAAAGGCAATAGTCATATATGCATCAAAAGAGTATTCAATGACTTTTTAGATGATGGGTTTAACATCAGAGAGGTGGAAATAATCCCGCCTCATTTTTTTATGTAAGTTCAGATATTTTTTTCTTCAAAGAAATTTGAATTCTCTTAAGAAATACTTTTTCTCATATGAGATGTGTCAGGTGAATTAATGGGATAATATTACAAAAGGGAAAAAGGTCGATTCACCTACCACTCACATAACGCTAAAAACGCTTTGAAATTTAATAATAGATATTCTAAACTCAAGGTGTTGGAGGTGGTTACAGCGACTCTTGTAACCCGAATAATGAAGGCGGCACCCAGATTCGAACTGGGGATAAAGGATTTGCAATCCTCTGCCTTACCACTTGGCCATGCCGCCGATAAAGATTTGATTGAATCTCATAATAATCCTACCAGTACCACGTCTTGTTCTCTATTAATTATATGTAACGGACATGGAGAAGATGTTATCGCATTAGAAATAATAAAAAGATTCTTAAAAAAAATAAAAATTGAAAAAATTGAAGTTATGCCACTGGTTGGAGATGGTAAAGTCTTTGACTCGATAAAATCCAAGAAATTTATCAAAATTGGCTGTCTCAAAGAATTACCAAGCGGAGGTTTTAGTAATCAAAGCTTAAAAGGGTTTCTTCTTGATTTTTTTGCAGGGTTTTTAGTCGATAC